>CAXTWV010000097.1:10323-15361 GCA_964248005.1 uncultured Ktedonobacteraceae bacterium
TGGGTATTTTATTAAACCCCATCATCGCATCCCCTAATGAAATTTGATAACCGAATACGGGAATGGCGGTTGTCAAATTTCATCAGAGAGGGAGAGACCATATATATTTTCTTCTACGCAAGTTCTATACGATGCCGTAGATGCAAGATCGCAACCATTGCAGTAACAAGCAGACACAGACTACCACTCAGTGCCAGCGTCATTTGAGCACCGATATTCTGGGCCACCCATCCGACAAGGAGATTACCAAAGGGAGCTAAACCGAAGGTAATCAAAACCCTGATACTCAAGACACGTCCACGCATTCCTGGTGGCGTCATTAGTTGTATCGCTGTGTTTGTCACAACGAGCGGCAAGACTGAACAGATGCCAAGTACGATTAAAGCAGGAAGCGCGAGCAGTATATTATATGCAAAGGCAAAGGCGACACAAGCACTACCACCAATAATACATAAGATAATCATGAGACGTAAAGTACGTTGGAGACGACTGCTCATAAGCAAAAAGAGTAGTGCGCCAGTAAGAGCACCAATACCAGTTACGGCATTCAAGACTCCCAATCCTGGAGCACCAACATGGAAAATGCTTGCCGCGAATATGGGTAAAAGTGTCGCAAAAGGAAACACGAGAAACGCCAGCAAAAACTGGAGTAATAAAGCCAGTTGCAGGGCTATATGTTGACGTACATAGGCAATGCCTTCGCTCAACCCTTGCCATACGCTTTGTCGCTTTGCAACAAGCTGTTTATGATCTGCGTGAATAAGGAATAAAGAGAGTAATACCGCGATATAACTGACACTATTCAGGTAGTATGAACCCGCAATCCCCACAAGGCCAACCAGAATGCCTCCAAGTGCAGGACCGACCGCACGAGAAAGATTGAACTGCATAAAGTCCAAAGCTACACCTTGCCTCAACTCTTTTGGCGACACAAGGTCGGTCACGAAGGTCTGCCAGGCGGGTAAACCAATCGCGCTCACGGTGCCATTCATAAGTGCAGCTACGAGAATTTCCCAGACGACGATCATATGAAATGTTGTAAGAATACCTAAGAGTAAGGCCGTTGTCATATAGATGGCTTGCGTACAGAATAAGACAGTGCGACGGTCCCAGCGATCAACCAGTACACCACCAAAAAGTGAAAACACAAGATTTGGGAGTGTTGCGGCAAGCGTGACCAGTCCAAGCAACAGAGCTGAGTGCGTCAATTGTAGCACTTGCCACCCTTGCCCAACCGTCTGAATCCAGAAACCAATACTTGAGAGAAATGCACCAGCCCAAAAGATGCTAAAGTTTTTTTGTGTAAGTGGATGAAGTGTAGATGCCAATGTACGGGAACGTTCTTTTAGAGAAACCGAAGAAGACATGACGAAGTGGTCCTTGCTAGAGTCAAGCCATATCAAGGAAAAAAACAGAGAAAGACGTTTTCATGCGGCGACGGATGAAGAATCGGAGATATGGATGAAACGAGAAGGGGCAAAAGACATCCTTGTCTCTGCCCCTAAAACAATACGAGTATGGCAGCGTTTCTTAACACGATGCTCATACCTTCTTCCTTTAGCCTATGACATAAGGAAGGGGAAGTACAATAGACAACATAACCATAAAGCATGATATATATGTATACTACTAGTATATCACATATATGATATGGCTATACGAAGTGTAGAGACAGATGTGATACGATAGAAACCAAAAGCTGTTTTATCTATCCTTGAGAGGAAATTTACGATGCCAGAAATTGATGGCGATCACGTCTTTGGCTTTGATACATTATCGGTTCACGCAGGGCAACGTCCCGACTCGGCAACGGGAGCGCGAGCGGTGCCGATTTATCAAACCACGTCCTATGTGTTCGATGATACCGAACATGCCGCACATCTCTTTGCCTTACAACGCTTTGGCAATATTTATACACGTATCATGAATCCGACCACCTCGGCCTTTGAAGAGCGGATCGCGGCCCTGGAAGGTGGAACGGGGGCCGTCGCAACGGCATCCGGTATGGCGGCACAAATGGCAACAATGACCACGCTACTGCGTCCCGGCGATGAAATTGTGTCTTCGAGCAGCCTCTATGGAGGCACGCATACGCAGTTTGACCTCATGCTACGCACATGGGGCATCAACACTATTTTCGTGGATAGCACAAATCCCGAAAATTATCGTAAAGCTATCACGCCACGTACTCGCGTACTCTATGGAGAAACCATTGGCAATCCACAGGGAAATGTGCTGGATATTCGTGCCGTTGCTGACATCGCACATGAAGCGGGAATACCACTTGCCGTCGATAGCACTTTCACAACCCCCTATCTCATTCGCCCATTTGAGCATGGGGCCGATATTGTTATTCATTCCGCAACAAAGTTTATTGGTGGACATGGTACCTCTATCGGTGGTGTCCTGGTTGAGAATGGCAAGTTTCCGTGGGATAATGGCAAATTCGCGCATATTGTCGATCCCTCCCCTGGCTATCATGGCGTGCGCTTCTACGAGACATTTGGCGATTTTGCCTTCACAAGATAGCAAGTTTACGGGTATAGACGATCATTATCAACGTGTGCTCCCTCTTCTACAGCGTCTTCTCTCTTCATACGTAATCAGCTGTCCATTGAACAGCAGTGTTGTTTAGACACCAAACCGAAATGTTTTCTATTCTAAACTAGATTTAGAGATATATGTGCTTCCTAAAAGTTATTAGGATTATAGTAACTCTTAGGAAGCACGTATCACTGTCTTGATGCAATCAAAGCTTTATCCAAATCCCAGAGAATATCCTCGATGCTCTCAATCCCTATAGAGAGCCGAATGAGATCGGGTGTCACTCCGCCTGAGAGCTGATTCTCTTCTGAAAGTTGCTGGTGAGTCGTACTAGCAGGGTGAATAATGAGGCTACGAGCATCTCCTACATTTGCTAAGTGCGAGAACAGGCGTACACTGTTAATCACCTTCTTGCCAGCCTCATACCCCCCCTTAACTCCAAAGGTAAAAATTGCACCAGCACCGCGTGGCAAATAACGTTTTGTTAGCTCGTGGAAAGGATCATCCAACAGCCCTGGGTAATGAACCCAACTCACAGCAGGATGCTCTTTGAGGAATTGTGCGACACGTAAGGCATTTTGACAGTGACGCTCCATACGTAGCGACAAGGTTTCTAATCCTTGTAGTAACAAGAAGGAATTAAATGGGCTAATGGACGCCCCTGTATCACGTACTGTTTCACACCTCAGCTTCATACAAAAACAAAAATCTCCAAAAGTTTCGTAGAATCTTACGCCGTGATACCCAGGAGACGGGTCAACAATGTGCGCGAACTTGCCATTATCCCACGGGAACTTCCCAGCTTCGACTACAACACCTGCAATCGAGGTGCCATGCCCTCCGATAAACTTCGTTGCTGAGTGAACAATGATATCGGCTCCATACTCAAATGGACGACAGAGGTACGGAGTCGCAAATGTGCTATCTATAACCAAGGGAATACCCGCTTCGTGGGCGATATCGGCAACGGCACGGATATCCAGTACGTCTCCTCGTGGGTTGCCGATAGTCTCACCATAGAGAACACGAGTTCGAGGTGTAATGGCTTTGCGATAGTTCTCGGGATTCGTGCTATCGACAAAGATCGTGTTGACACCCCATGTACGTAGTGTTATATCGAACTGCGTATGTGTTCCACCATAAAGACTACTGGATGAGACAATCTCGTCACCAGGACGTAACAACGTCATCATGGTTGCCATCTGTGCTGCCATACCTGACGCCGTTGCGACCGCCCCTGTTCCGCCTTCTAGGGCCGCAATGCGTTCCTCAAAGGCTGCGGTAGTGGGATTCATGATGCGTGTATAGATATTGCCAAAGCGTTGTAAGGCAAAGAGATGGGACGCATGTTCGGTATCATCGAACACATAGGACGTGGTTTGATAAATCGGCACCGCTCGCGCCCCAGTTGCCGAGTCGGGACGTTGCCCTGCGTGAACGGATAACGTATCAAATCCAAATATATGATCGCCGTCGATTTCTGGCATGGTGCTCCTCTTTAGGTATGTAAGTATTATCGGACTTACGTTATAGTATCACATTAACAGAAACGCATTTTTCAGAACGCAAATGTGGAAATAGACCTAGACTTTGATCGCTAAAGATACATCTTCTTGATAGGGAGGGTGTGGGTTGGAGTGAACCCATAAGCGTCCAGTTAAGAATTGATGGGGTAAAAGACCGATTGGCTTTACAAGCCCGTTGACAGAGTTTTGCCAACGTCCAAGACCTCTCGTCTGGAGCGAGGCTAGCGAGTTCATTGAGTGCTGCACGCAACGTCTCCCCGACACATTCGAGTCGATTAAGGGCGCAAATAGCCGCAAGGACATGAGGGCCAGAGGTCTAGATTTACTTCGCTGCTCTGACGAATAAATTTTTCGCTCACTGGCCCCTCTCTGGCCAGTGGAGCCAGCTCAAGCCGCGTAGCGGTGGAATAGTTCTGACCCATAACTTGGTTCTCCGTCATCTTCCGTGCAAGAAAATGTGATATAATGAAAGAACTACTCCTTTACCTACATCTGGTAGAGCCACACTAACCAGTGAAATTGGGGGAGAGGCTTGAAAAAAAGGACGGTCATTGGCATGATGTGCTTATGAAAAAGAGTACAACAGAGCCAATGGACCCGTCGAAACAATTTTGCCCCAATGAGACGTGTCGCGCAAGAGGGAAAATCGAAGAGGGCACCATTCGGATTCACTCGTATCACCCTCAACGCTATCGCTGCTGGACGTGCAAGAAGACATGTAGCGCCCGAAGAGGCACGATGATGGAAGGATTGCAGACAGATGAGGAAACTGTCACAAAAGTGGTGACATTATTAGCATATGGATGTCCGACACAAGCGATAGTTCATGCCTATGGCTTGGATAAACGGACAGTAGCCGATTGGCAAAACCGAGCAGGAAAGCAGTGTCAACGGGTTCATCATGCCCTTGTTAGTAAATGCCTTGAAGAGTGGTTCTGGTTCACTTTTGGTGATTGGGTAATGTGTGA
>CAXTWV010000098.1:0-14661 GCA_964248005.1 uncultured Ktedonobacteraceae bacterium
CCGACGACCTGTTGCTTGCTCAAAGTAATCTCAACCATTCTTATCCTAATGCGTATGGGGAGACCCTTGCGGTCTCCCTGCCCACCGTCTGTGACACATGACAATTGACAATCTACTACGGGTATCCGTACCAATTTGTTAAACCGCATCATCGGTCCCTACCTTAGGGCCAACTGGTCTCGGTCAATGGTGTGATAAGGACCTCTTGCATCGCGGATTCTGGTGGAACTTGCGCAGCAAAGACGATGACATTGGCGACGTTGGCAGGGTCTTGCAAGTTTTTCTCTTCTGGCATGGGAATCCCTTGCTCTTGAAAACGATCAAAGAAGTGAGTTTGCATGCCTCCTGGAATAATGGTTGTCACACGAATACCATAAACACGTCCCTCAACTCCAAAGCCACGCCCGAAGGCCACTAAGCCTGCTTTCGAGGCATGGTACGCTGAAGCGTTGCCCCACATGCGTAACGCGGCGGTCGATGCAATGTTAATGACATGGCCTGCGTGTTGCTGGCGCATAAGGGGAAGGGCGGCCTTTGTGAAGAGAAATGGACCGCGCAAGTTCACGCTAATCACACGATCCCATTGTTCAACGGTCATTTCCTCAACTGAGACGGTATAGTCAATGGCGGCGCAGTTTACGACAATATCTAATCGGCCCAACTGCTCTCCAACCGCCTTCACAGTTGCAAATACGGCGTTCGCATCGCTTACATCACATTGTAACGCGACACTACGCACACCTTGTGCCTCGATGCTCTTGCTCACACGCTCAATACCAGCTTGCTGAATATCAATACACGCGACATGACTTCCCGCTGTGGCAAACGCTCGTGCTGTTGCTTCACCCAGACCGCTTCCTGCCCCTGTCACTAAGACAACTTTTCCTGTCAGTGTGTTCTCGCTCATGTACCTTTTCTCTTTCTTTTAATATAGACTAACGATACGCTGTAACAAAATAATACAGATACGTTGACTGTAGGGGTCTAATTCTATTACACCCTTTTGTCGATGAACTATGTTGAAGATATTGATGGAACGTTGCAGATGTCCTCGAACATTCTCGATTGCTCAGAGGGTGTAATAGAATTAGACCCCTACAGACATTTATATCCTGATTATTATGTTGCACCATACCAACGAACCTTACGACGATGTAACGGTGTTCTTCATACCGTATTCTTCCAACAATTCGCCGAATAATTCGGTGGCATTGCGTTGACGGTTCTCTACCTCCGTAGGCAAGCCGAGGTGATAGGTACCACTTGGCAGGATACCACAACCACCATAATTATGGATGAGTAAAAATTGTACCACAACCTCTTCGCCCGCATGTTCGGGTGGTAAACGATGCCACCAGGAAAAGCCGCCTACGCTCAATAGTTTCTCACGATCATACAGCACATTCGCGCCACCAATCCATGCAACCTTATAACGCACAGGATGACCTTTATTGACCAGTCGCAATTCCAGGTGTAGCGGGTTGGCGGCGTTATTTACAAGATGACGCTCCCACGGAACCGTATCAACAGCAAAGGCTTCTGGCTCAACAGGACCTTTCCATACCTCTATGTGCTGTTGATGTGGACGCACATCGGCGAGATACTGTAATCCTGTGGCGGGACAGCCTACAAAGCCACACTGCTCCTCTTTGAGGACGCGTAGCATCCGTTGCATGACCTGCGGTTCTAACAACACATCATCGTCAAGATAATGCACGTAGGCGGCTTTACTTTGCTCAAGCAAAAACTGACGTTGTTCCGCCAAGCCCCGCCGAGGCAGATGGCGGTGAAGTGTGACTTGATGTCCATGCCAGCGTAGGGCACGTACTGCCGTTTGTATCTCGATGCTATCAAGGTATGCTTCTTGCTCTTCGGTTTGGTCCGAAACAATCACGTTGAAATCAGTAAACGTCTGTCCCAATAAACTGGTTAAGACCATCGCAAGGCCCGTTTTACGCCGACACGTTGGAATAAGCACATCAACACTTGTCACAGTGTTACTCTCCTTCTCGCATGGACTGACTCTCGCTTGCGGCAAGTAGAGGTGCTTGTAATATTTGTGTTGTATGTTTATGCGCTGCTAGTACAGACTCATAAAGTACGCTTGTGCGTCGTGCGACGGTCTCCCAGGTAAATTCTTGTTCGACTCGAACACGAGCAGCCTGTCCCATCTGTATACATCTTTCCGGCTCAATAAGTAGTTGATGAAGACGCTCCGCTAACGCATTGGGGTCTCGTGGTGGTACGAGCAAACCAGTCTCACCGTCCGCGATGGTATATGTGATACCGCCGACAGCAGAGCCGACTACAGGACGCCCACATGCCATACCCTCTAAGGGCGTCAAGCCAAACGGCTCGTACCACGGCGTGGTTACAGCGACATCGCCCGCGCAGTAATAGTTGTGTAACACATCCTGTTGTCGCTTCCCCACAAACGTCACATAGTCCGAAATGCCTAATTCCGTAACAAGCTGTTGTAAAACGCCAATTTCGGGAGTAGCACGTGGGTCTGGTTCAGTTGTCTCACCACCAACAAGTAGAAGATGTAGCGGTGGAAACGTTGTACCATACTGTACTGTCTGTCTCTCACAATCTCGCACAAGTTGTGCCATGCCATAGATAACGTTACGCACATCTTTACGTGGCAACATACGACCAACATAGACAACAACAAAAGCGTTTTGCGCTAGTCCGATACGTTGGCGTGCCTCTTCCCGCGTAATAGGATGAAACACCGTTGTATTGACCGCGGAAGGAATGATCACAACACGTTCGGGGTCCGCTCCATAATCATCAACCAGCTCTGACCATTCAGTCGGACACTGCGCGATGACACGTTCTACCGAGCGGATAATCTGCGACTCGACAACTATACGCTCTTGTGGACTGGTATCAGCACTACCTTGATGTTTATGCTTTGTCTTGCCCATGGCATGAAAAATGTGTACCGCAGGAATATTCAAGCGATTTTGTAACTCAGTCGCAACCCAGCCAGACATCCAGAAATTCCCATGCAGAAGATCGTATCGTGTCTCGTCACGCTCTATAAAGTCAAGCAGCGCATCACGGAACGCTGGCATAAACTTCCATAGCTCATCTTTCAAAAGGAAGGTTGCAGGACCAGCCGTCAGGTTGATGATACGTACATTAGGTGCCCATTCGATGACCTCTAGTGCGTCAGGATTATCACGACGGGTAAACACATCGACAGCATAGCCAAGCTGCCCAAGGTGACGACTCATTTCGTCAACGTAGACATTTTGCCCCCCCGCATCTTCTCCACCTAAAAGAGCGACAGGGCTAGCATGTTCGCTCAAAAACGCTATACGCGTTACTTTCTCCATCTATATATTTCCTTTCTACTGAATATTGATAACTGAATACCTCGTTCGGTAGGGGCAGCAATTCATTGCGCCCAAAGATGGGGCGGTGGGGCAAACGTTCCCACAATGCTTCTCGTGGTATCGTGAACCCCTCTCGACCCATCGTTGGGCGCAATGAATTGCTGCCCCTACCGACAATCGAGTCGGTACAGGGTCCTTGTATCATGAGAGCACTCGCTCGAAGGCGGCATTCCAATCTTGTTTGAAACGTTCCAGTCCGAAGCGGTCCTGTGCCACGCTTTTGGCATAGTCTCCCATCATCTTTGCCTCCTCTGGATGAGCAAGCAAATAATGCATATGCTCGTTCAAAACATATGGATCGCAGGAAATATAACCACTTTTCCCATTTTCGATTACTGTCGGCAATTCGGTTGTTGCCAGTGCCACAACGGGCATACCAAGCGTCATAGCTTCAATCACCGCAAGTGGCAGGCTGGTATAGCGGATAGGACTGAACAGAAAACGGTAGTCGGCAAGACGTTGATGCAGATGCCGATAAGGAATATCTCCCAACCCGCCGAGCACTTCTGTTTGCATACCGACGGCATCAAGCGGGATGGTTTCCTGTGCTTGTAGAAAGAGATCATAGCCGGTGATGCGTGGACGCTTCTGCATGCCATTGATAACAGTCACACCACGTTTCAGCGTGCCACGATAGGTCGCGGTAGGATCAATAGCGACACTATGCTCAATGACGAGTGTCGGCGTCCTTCCGTTATCCCACATCAGGCGGTTATAGTGAGTAACATGTACTAACAACACGTTTGGGTCATCAATCATGTGACGCGTATCGGTTGCGTGCGGCTTGGGCGTGTTATGCTCAAGATAAATTTTCGGCAAGGCGCGTTGCTCAGAGCTAAGAATTTCTTCGGCATCTTCGCCATAGTTCTTTGGCGTCTGATAGATGATCAGATCAAGGTCAAGGTTTTTGACTTCTTCGACAGGCACTTCACGCATATATGCGGGTAGATCAAACGATGGACCACGCCCACCATAACCCTCAGGTCGATGTGGCTTTGTAGGCAGATACCAATCATGGTCAAGCCGTGCCAATGTATTGAGATAACTTCCGTGAATATGCCATATAAGAATTTTCAGACGTTGCATCGCTGTACATTTTCCTTCTGTAACATTTCCGTTGCCACCATAAGCACCATATCAGGCACAAGCCAGCGCAGGCAACGATGGTCGATAGGACACTCCCAATAACCGCAGGGACTACATGCGACTAGATGACGAACAACGGAATGCCTTTGCCTATTCAGTGGTGCCCACCGTCGTACATCAGCAGGTCCGAAGATCGTTACGCTCGGACAATCGACCGCGCACGCGATATGAGACGGCCCCGTATCATTACTGATAAAGAGGTCCAAACGACTGATAAGCGCGGCTAGACTCCCTAGCGAGGTCTTTCCGGCAAGCGATACTGCGGGTGTGTGCATAGCATCCATCACCGCTTGTACCATCTGCTCTTCCCCCGGACCTCCTGTTAGCAGTATTTGTGCGTCAAAACGCCGCGCCAATGCATCAGCAACGGTTGCGAAATAGTCAGCGGGCCAGCGTCGTGCAGGTGGACGCGCTCCAGGATGTATTCCAATCACGCGCTTGCCGTCTTGCAGGAATGAACGTAAGAGTGCATCAGCCTCTGCATAATCGTCTGCAAACAAGGGAAATTCTAATTGGGTCTGTAGGGACCGATTTATCGCGTCCTGGGGGTGGGGTGAGGCCACGTGTCGGCAACGATTCCTTTCTCCAAAGTGTTGCCCCACACCACCCCCAGGACGCGATAAATCGGTCCCTACCGATGCATCCTGTTGCATCAATAATTTGACAAGGTTGAGATTACGATGTATTTCATGTTGGTCAACGGGATAAGCGACTTCGAGAGTCAGACCAGCAGGCGTTTTATCGTAGTAACCTACGGTCCGAGACGCGTCAAGCGCAAGTACGAAAGGGTTGCTGGCACATCCACTACCATGCATTTGTAGCACCAGATCGTAGTTGTACGCACGTTGCTCGACAAGAAAACGCTCTGTACGTTCTCCGTCTAAAGGTACTTCGTCGATCCCTGGATAGCCAACGAACTCAACAAAGCGATCAAGATAGCAGTGAAAACGTTGGACGAAAGTGGCAGCCCATGGTAAGCCAATTAAGGTGATCTCAGCATCTGGAAAACGCTGACGTAAAGCACGAAATGCAGGAACCGCGACTAGAAGATCGCCAAGTTGTAAGGCACGAAAGACAGCAATGCGTTTCATTGCCGCACCCCACTCATAGTAAGCATCGCTTCAGCCTCTGCGACAACCTCTTCTGGCGCGATATCAAGACAAGGCAAGCCAATGGGACACTCGAACAAATAGCAGGGATGGCAGGGCGTTGGACGACGTAAAAGACGAGCACGCGTGGAACGTGGACGCCACTGCTCCTCGTAGTCCGTACCAGAGAATAGCACGACTTCTGGTGTGCGTACCGCGTCAGCAAGATGCATCGGTAAGGTATCGTTACAAATGACAAGGGCCGCACGCTCGATCAAAGCTGTATACTCAGCAAGCGAAGTTTTTTCCATAAGTACATGCGCATCGGGAGCAGCGTGTTGCACATCCTGCAAAAGCGTGGCCTCACGCTCAACTCCTGTCACCAGGACTTGCCAGCCGCGTTGTGTTAACAGGTCCGCAATGATGCCAAAGCGGTCTGTTAGATAGCGTCGCGCCTTTGCACTCGCTCCTGGATGGAGCACGATGTATGGCTCCTCTGTCTGTATACCTACACGCCTTAGTAAGGCAGGAATTGTTTCATTGCGCGGAAGAAAGACGTTCAGCGTGCGGTCTCTGGCAACAAAGCCAAGATGTTCTACCAGACGCAAATTACGCTCGACCTGATGCATCTCTATTGGCCCGCCTTGCAGTTGCGTCGAGAGTGTGCTTCCGCCAAATTCGTTTGACTCACCTGCACGTAATGGAATACCTGCGAGATAACAGACATAGGCTGGTGTATGTGGTGATTGGCTAAACGAGGTGAAGATGAGTGCGGCGTCAAAGTCTCGTTCAGCAAGTAGAGCGATCAACTCACGTTCACGCGCTGGATCAAAGGCCATATGTCCGCCGACATCTTGCCAGATGGGACGCCACACCATGACATCATCGATCCATGGTAAGAGCGGCACGGCAGTGGCACCCGCGGGACTCGCTAGCAGGGTGATACGTGCGTGAGGTGATGTTTCTTTCACAGCCCGCAGAGCAGGACCTAGCATTAGCACATCACCGATATTGTCTAGCCGTATCGCCAGAATATTTTTCGCCGCAAGCCACTCATTCATGCAGCACCTGCTCCTTCACGTTCCCTTGTAGTGATGCGAGTAATCCAACTGAGGCATCGACAACCATTTGTGGCGAGACGAGACGCAAGCATTCATGCTGGTAGGGACAGATACGGTGATAACAGATGCGACATGGTACATCATGATACATCTGACGGTGTGGCACATGCCACGGTCCCCATTGTTCTGGTGGATTGGTCAAGGCAAATAGGGCAATAACGGGTGTCTTCACCGCTGCCGAGACGTGCATTGGCCCTGTATTGTTTGTAATGGTGAGGTCAGCGGTTTGGATAAGCGCACAAAACATCGGAAAGGACAATGTACCCGCCATAGCCAGCGTCGCACGACGATTTTCGGTTCGCACCTGCTCCAGTATTTGCCCGACAAGTGGACGCTCATCGTTCGCACCTGTCACCACAACAAAAGCTCCAAGTTGCTCAACCAACAAGTTAATGACCTCGACATACATCTCCCATGGATAGGTACGAGCGGGCATGGTGCAACCTGGATGCACAACCACAAGAGGTCGATGCGTTTGATAGTTGTCCAAAAGGTGCGCGATGTCACGCTGCGCATCATCGGGAACGGTCAGCACAAGGTCACGTTCGTCTGTGTCCATGCCAAGGGCGCGTACAAGGTTCAAGTTGTGTTCAACCTCGTGAATGATGGTATCAAGGTGTTTGTGACGTGTTGTAAGCAGTGAACCTGGACCATCAATTGAGGCGGCAACACGTAGCGGAATATCAGCAAGGTAGCAGAGATAAGCCGAAGGAAGTGGACTCTGGTGAAATGAGGTAAAGATAATGGCTCCGTCAAAGTGGCGTGCCTTGAGTTCTGCAATTATGCGCTGCTCACGTTCGCTATCCTGCGGCAACTTGCTCCACGGGTCCATCCACGGCGCGGAATAGATAAGCACATCATCAATATCAGGATCGTGCGCGGCAACCTGCGCTCCAATGTGGCTTGCAAGCAGTGTAAGCGAGGCATCCGGTAAGGCAGCTTTTACGGCATGAAAGGCTGGTGTTGTCAGCAAAACATCGCCAAGATTATCCAGGCGTACAAGTAGCACTTTTTTGACCGTTTGCCAGCGTTCGTCAATCATCGCGAAACCTCGCTTCCAGGATGCGATCCGTCGGCTCCATACAATGTAGCAATATGCTGAATGACGGTGCTTGTACTCATGGTACCAACAAGTGGAAGAATCACAACTTGCCCGCCTCCTTCACGCACAGCCTCGGCTTCTGGTAACGCCTCATCCGCATAATCGCCCCCTTTGACATGAAGAGTGGGATGTAAGAGACGAATAAGCTCTACAGGTGTCTCTTCATCAAAAAGTACAACAGCATCGACAGCATCAAGAGCCGCGACAAGTGCCATACGATCCCGCTCATTGTTAATAGGACGCCCTGCACCCTTTAAGCGTTGTGTACTACGATCACTGTTGATGCCCACGACCAGCACATTTCCAAGTGCTTTCGCCTGACGCAGAAATTGCACATGACCCGCGTGAAGAATATCGAACACACCATTCGTAAAGACGATATGGTGTCCAACCTCGCGCTGCGCATTAAGATACTCGACAAGAGAAAGCAATGTATTTTGTGTATCCGTCTCCTCTTCTCGGCTATATGAAATCAAAGTGCTCGTAGTATATTCTCGAAGGCTGACGCGTTGTAACAATTCTTGATACTGCACCACGGCGGTACGCTGTCGTGTGACCGCGATACTTGCCGCGTCTATGCCAATTCGTGCCGCTTCCTCGATGGTGCCATTTGCGGCAAGTGCGAGTGCCATTGCGGAAGCAAAAGAATCGCCCGCTCCAACATCATTTGCCTGTGCGACAGGATGCGCAGGTAGATGCAGCGCAGGATACTCACGGTTTAACAGGAACACGCCATGCGCTCCCAACGTGATTGCGACATGCTGTGTATGCAGGCGCGTGAGCATCTTTCGGGCTATCTGTTCAACAGAGGTCAGGTTAAACATTTCCTCTTCCGCACTATCGGTGAACATACGTGCCTCTAACAAGTTGGGTGTGACAACGGTCGCATTGAGCATGTGGAAACGATGCAATGCTTTTGAGTCGATAAGCAACACTTTTGGCAGTGCTTCATGCAACACCTGTAATCGCGCGATAAGTGCATCTGAAAGCACACCGTAGCGGTAGTCAGAGATAACTACAAGATCGCACTGTGAATAGACCTCTTCCAGCCTGTCAACGAGGCGTTGTTGACTCTCGACAGTATAGGTCGCTGGCCCTTCATCAAAGCGCACAACATATTGTCCGTCGGCGATGATACGGAGTTTATGAAGCGTTTGTGCGGTATCGTCCTCAACAAGCCATTGATCGCTGATACCACGTTCACGTAAAGCGGTGCGTAGTAGTCCCCCTGCAAGGTCTGATCCAACAAGTCCAAGAAAGAGAACTTCGGCATCGAGCGCACGTAGATTAGCGGCAGTGTTGGCGGCTCCGCCGGGGAGACGATATTCGGCGGTCTTGCTCACAACAGGAACAGGTCCCTCACTGCACAGGCGGGCGGCAGTACCCTCCAAATAGGTATCGAGCATCGCATCACCGATAACTAACACACGGAGCCGCCGAAATTGTCGCACGAGATGTACTGCGCTAGCCACGGGTTACTCCTGCTGCTGTCTGTCGGACTTGCCATGTCGCGGGACGGTACACGAGATTTGGGGTTGTTGTTTCTTCAACGTGACGAATAATATCTAGTGCGTGCAGTGTGTTACTGGCGACAAAGGTGGGCACACGCAAGGGATGTTGTGGTAGCGACTCGGTACCTAAATCGACAAGTACTGTGCGGCACTGTGCGCGGTTGCCAGCTTCAACATCGTCAAGGATATCGCCAACAAACCAGGACTGCTCAAGGTCTACATCTAGCTCACGCGCCGCACGCAATAACATGCCCGGTTGCGGTTTACGACACTCACACCGTATTGACAGTTCCTCAACTACTCCATCTGGATGATGAGGACAATGATAAATACCGTCAACATGCACATCAAGTGCCGCGAGTTCGCCGACCAAATAGTTGTGCATGTGTTGCAAGTCTGCCTCTGTAAAATAGCCGCGTGCAATACCTGCCTGATTGGTAATGATGATGAGACGAAAACCGTGTTGTTGCTGTAATACCTGCAACATAGGTCCAATATTGTCATAGAGGCGAAGTTGTTCGGGACGAGATGGATAGTGTGAGGCATGAACAAGCGTACCATCGCGGTCGAGAAAGAGTGCGCGGGAACTCATATCGACCACTCGTCCTGCGTTGTAATTGGAAGAGGACGCGATACATCGGTCCCTACGGGCGTGGCCTCATCTAATGAAGAGAGGTGGGTCTCCACGATATCACAAAGAATATGTGTAACAATCATATGAAGTTCCTGGACAAGCGCAGTATCATAGAGAGGCATTTTCAACGTCACATCCGACAACATTTCAAGACTATTCGCTAGCTCGCCCGTAATAGCTACGACGGTCATTTGACGCTGATGACCAGCACGTGCGGCATAAAGAATATTTTCAGATTCACCACTCGTACTGAAGGCAAGTAACAGATCATCCGGTTGACCAAATGCAGTGACTTGACGCGCAAAAACCTCTTGATAGCCGTAATCATTGGCAACAGCTGTAAGAATAGCGGTATCCGTCGTGAGCGCAAGGACTGCGTAAGGAGCGCGGTTACGTTTAAAACGCCCAACAAGTTCTGCCGCGAAGTGTTGAGCCTCTGCCGCACTTCCACCATTGCCCACAACAAGTACCTTGTGACCACTCTGTAACGTTTCGATAAGCCGTGTAGCAACGTCAGTAAGTCCAGAAGTTTGTGATATCAACCTGCTCAACGCTGCATCAAGTGCAACACGCCTATCGTTGAGCGCGTTCAAAATTGTGTCATGATAGGTATCTTGAATTGATAATGACGGAAAAGAAGGAACAATGACGGTGGAGTTCTGCTCTTGACTAGATATTCGCATGTATCTCTTCTCTAATATAAATAGACAAACATAAGTTTGGCATAACCGACTTCTCAGAGAGAATACCATTCGCTTTCTGGAAAAAGTCCAAAGAACTTTCTTAACGCTTCTAATAGTAACCGAGTGTGCTTGTATAACACAAGTCAACAATAAAACTGCTAAGTTTGTTCTAAGCTCTACCTAATCTTTCTCATCATAGTTGATTTATAATATATTGTATCCTTCTTCTGTATGTACTATTGTATCAATCGCTCTCTACAAAGGAGGCTTCTATTTCCTATTCTTTTCCTATTCATCGTGTAACACTGAAAAGCGAATGAGTATGTAGGGGTCTAATTCTATTACACCCTTTTGGCAATGGATCACGTTGGAGGATATATTGAAACACCTCATCAATCCTATGAACAAAAGCGACTGCCAAAAAGGTGTAATAGAATTAGATCCCTACATTCTTATCCGGCTTGTTTGACACGAACATGCTGTACAATACGTACTACAAGTGACGTTATGTGGAAGGCGTGCTACAACAAGAGAAAAAATACAACACCTATCATCCTCTAGGGAGTGTGCATGCGTACAGTACTAATTTTGAATCCTACGGCTGGCTCGTCTTCTATGGCTCCACAGGACAGTCAGCAGGAAACAGCAGATCAGCATGAAGAAGAGATTATTGCGGCACTCCGCACGCATGATATTGAACCAGAAGTTTGGTATACGACACCAGATGATCCCGGTAGTGGCTTAGCAAAAAAGGCAGCGGCAGAGGGAGTTGATGTTGTGATCGCGGCAGGTGGTGATGGTACTATTCATGCGGTTGCCAGTGGACTGATTGGCACTAAAAGTACACTAGGCATCATTGCATTGGGCACGATGAACAATTTGGCTAATAGTTTGAGCATTCCCGATACTATTGAGGGTGCGTGTGCTATTATTGCAAAGGGCGAGACAAAGAAAATTGATATCGGCAATATCAACGATCATGTCTTTCTTGAAGTTGCTGGTATCGGTCTGGAAGCGGTACTCTTTCCAGCGGCAGAGGAAATTAAGAGTCGAGGCTGGCTCTCCACGATTCGTGGTACTTTCGATGGCATAGTAGCACTTTTTTCGTTTAAGCCTGCCAGTGTCAAGGTCTCGTTTGATGGGCACCGTAGCCGTCTATATAGAGTTTTGCAAGTGACGATCTGCAACTCACCTTATTACGGTGTTCATCTACAGGTTGCTCCTGGCACGTTAATGGATGATGGTTTACTGGATGTGGTGATTTATAAGAATTTCAGCAAATTGGAGTTTATACGGCACAGCATCTCGATCACACAGGGAAAGCGCATCCTGGAGCCAAAGATTACACGACGGAAGGTGAAAACACTGCGTATCACAGCCGATTATCCAGTGGCGGTTCACGCTGATGGCGTTGTACATGGCCACACGCCCGCGCTCATTTCAGTGACACCAGGAGCATTGAGCGTTCGTGTGCCTATACAGGTCGCCGAAGGTCCAAATGTAGTGGACGGCGAGAAGAAGCGCAGACTGCGCTCCACACGAAAGAAAAAAGAGATGGCAACGCCAACCACAATAACAACAGAAGAGAAAGGGACAGTCCATGTCAACTAATCCCAATAATCCTTCGTCATCGACCGATGAGGAGCCACTTGCTGGCGTCCCTCTCCCACAGGTTAACATTCCTGAAATCGCGACTGAGGCACAGCGTGTAGCAGCCGAGTCGTCGTATTCTGGTCGAAAAGCGGTTTCACGAGGGACAATGTTCCTCGCATTCTATCTCTGGCTACTCTCTGGTGCTGGCATTCTTTCATGGATTGCCCAGCGCACGCAATTCTTCCCTGGCGATATGTCGATCACAGCACGTTTGCAGCGTCAAAAAAATCCCTGGTTTCGTACCTTTATGTACTGGGTTTCTGAAATTGGCTTCTGGCAGTGGTCAGTACCTGAAACGATTGGCGTTGCTGGTATCTTTTGGGCACTTCGCTTCCGCTTAGAGGCGTTGTTTATTTTGCTTACTACCTCATCAAATATTCTGAATGCTATTGTAAAACGTCTTATTAAACGTCCGCGTCCTAATAAAGAATTAGTATCAGTAGTACGTGTCATCAATGAGCCAAGCTTCCCTAGCGGACACGTTATGCACTACACAAATTTTTATGGCTTGCTGATCTATTTACTCGCGACGAACTGGAAACCCGGACGCTTACGCAATGCGTTGATTGGATTATGTACTGGCATGATTGCGACGATTGGCCCTTCACGTATCTACCTTGGAGCGCACTGGCCTAGTGATGTGATGGCGGGCTATCTCTACGGTGGCTTGTGGTTCGGTGGCATCATCACGCTCTATCTGCGTGTGAAGGCATGGTTACATCCGCCAAAGGGTACGCAGATGCTTGTACCAGAAGAAATCGTCAAGCCCCTGCAACAACCTGGGGACGACATAGAATAGTCAGAAGAGAAAAAGACGCGAGGATGCTTGATGGACATCTTCGCGTCTTTTTCTCTTCTGACTATTCTATCCTTACCAACTGCTTGACAAGTTGCCTTCATATCTTTTACAATAACTTTGTTAAAGTTATTGTAAAAGATATGAAGGTGATTTATGCAAAAAACATCGTCACGCATTAACATATCCTCGGTCGCACCATCTCGCTTACGTATAGGCGTAGTTACTACTCTCCTACTGCTAGCTGTCCAATTTCTTATTGGGATGGTGGTTAATCTCTATGTGCAGGTCCCTTCGGTTCATCCTGGAGCACAGGCACCGGAGTATTTCACAGGGGTTGTACAAGGAATAGGGTGGGTTTTGGTGCATGGCACATTGGCATTATGGATACATACTGTCATAGGACTCCTCTTAGTCTTCGCTTCATTGATCCTGCTTGGACTCGCCATTGCCTCTCGCAAACGGGCATGGATCATCACTTCGGTGCTCGGATTGATGGGAATTTTAGGAGCCGGGTTCAACGGGGCAAGCTTCCTAAATTATGGGCATGACTTCAGTTCGTTGATTATGTCTACGGGTCTTCTGCTGGCTGTGATATCCTACTCAGTAGGCTTCTCCATCACACGCTAAGGATACACAATGTACGAACTGATTATTCTTTCTTTATTAATGCGCTGGCCCATACATGGCTATCTCATTGTGAAAATTATCAACGACCAGATTGGACCATGGGCCAAAATCAGTAGTGGAACTCTGTCAACCATTTTAAGTAAAATGGAGCAGGCCGATCTTATTGCTGTCTTACCACAGGAACACACAAAAGGAGACCGCCGATCTAAGACTTTCACGATCACTGAAGAGGGCCGTAAGCGGTTTTATCAGTTGATGATGGATATGGCTTCCAATCTGGGGGATTACCAAAGGTTCTTTCACTACAAAATGGTCTACTTCGACTTATTGCGTCCCAAAGAGCGTCTACTCTTAATGAACCATTACATTAACTATTGTCAGACCAGCATCTTGCACATACAGACAGAGATGGATGGACTTGTTCACGAACTCGCCGATGCCTCAACTCCCGCATATTTGGAAAACTTACTGAGGGTTATGAAACATATTGAGCAGCAATGGCAGTCCGAACTTGACTGGATTAGGAGCATTCGCGAACAAGAACTGACGCAGATAGAAGTATCCTCATCTGATGCTGTTCAAGAGTAGGTTCATTAGGCGAGCAATACGAATCACCTGTAGTAGCTCACCAATGTTGATTCGATGGTTTCGTAGGGACCACGTTGACTGCGTCCACGGCGCAATTGATTGCGCGAGAAGCTTATTTCACTATGTTGTGTTGATGAGGGATAGGCAATTCATTGCCTATGGACGCCGTCAACGTGATCCCTACGAAAAACCGTCATATGACGATTGGTGGTCTAGTAGGGACCGATGTATAACGTCCTTTTGGGGACTTCAAAGGCCCAAAGGGCGGGGTAACTCGGGGCCAAAAATCGGTTGTTATAGCGCAA
>CAXTWV010000098.1:14671-15212 GCA_964248005.1 uncultured Ktedonobacteraceae bacterium
GAGGCCAAAAGGACGTGATACATCGGTCCCTACTAGCGTTTCTTCTCGCGAAATCTTCTCCTTTGAAGAACCTACTACCTGAAAAGTATCAAAAGCTCAGGATATTAGCCGATATGTGCGAGAGACTCTACACCAGCCTCAGGAGCAACCGCAATCTCTTCCTCGGTTGGCTTATAAGCATACTTATCGGCGCGTCCTCCAGGCAAGAGGAACATAAAGCCGAGTCCGATAACGGCTAGTACAAACATTAAGCCGTATATCCAGAATAAGCTCTGCGAGAGTGCATTCTGTAACTGTGTCAGGAACGCAAGTGGAAGTGACGCACGTAGTCCCGGCGTGAGCAACACATTCGCAGGTGCGATATTCTTTGGCAGGCGACTAGCATCGGCGGCGAATTGGGCGTAAATTGGTGCGAAGCGCATTGCCATTTGCGCATTCAGGATGGTGCCCATAACGGCAACACCAATTGTTCCACCCATTGTACGAAAGAATTGCGTCGTCGCGGTCGCAACCCCACGCAAGTTCCACGGCACCGCGTTTT
>CAXTWV010000099.1:0-5792 GCA_964248005.1 uncultured Ktedonobacteraceae bacterium
AAGTGAATAGCCGATGTAAGAGCATATAAGAATTATAGAGAGAAAGGCAAACGTCACAGTAATGGCTTTTCGGAACATGAAAGTCTCCTTTTCGCTAAAAGACCTTTCTACTATATCGCTCATCATTATATAACTTTTCGAGATATAGCACAAATGAGGTGACGCAAAGGGGGAACAGTCAAGAGAAGTAGAGGAGGTGGTCTATGGTGAACACAACAACGGTACAATCGAACGTACTCGTAACTATTCCGTCATTAGAGCAACGTGCCATGCTTGCAGAGAAACGCAAGGTCGATACGTTGCTCATTTGTCCTGACCCCTGGGCATTAGGCCATTCATGGACAAATAAAGAGACAGGTGAGGTACAACGGGCGCGGTGTAACCGTTGGGAATGTTTGCATTGTGGGCCTCGTAAAGTCGATCTCTGGCGTCAATTGGTCAAGATTGCAGAACCAACGCTGTTTCTCACACTCTCGAAAGCTGGCAACACAGTAGAGGATGCGGCGCGTGCGTTGACCACATTTGTACAAGCATTACGTCGTGGGTCAAAGGGCAAGGGGCCAAACCGTGTCGGGGCGCGTCCGGCCTATCTCATTGAATACTTTGCGGTACTCGAACGGCATGAGGACTTTGAGCGGAACGGCTTTCACTGGCACATTCTGATAAAGGGTGTCGATGCTATTCCCTACAAAGAAGTGATACAACCGCTGTGGATGTCTGCGACTCACTATGATGAGGAAACGGGGCAAGGTGCAAAAATCGGGCACATTGAGCGCATACGCAATGCTCGTGCAATTGGGTATGTGACCAAATATCTCACGAAAGCGGTGTCGGTAGGTGAGCGTGGGACGCGTGAAGTGCAGCGTGAACGGGTGGCATTGGTTCGAGATGAGCAAGGGCATTTGCAGTTGGGAACGGATACGATTACCGAGCAAGTAACGAGTAAAGCACATCGTATCCGCTATTCTCGCAAATTTTTTCCTGAAAGTGTTGCTGAATTGCGTATGCGCTTGTTCGCTGGGCTAGACGATGCGGAAGATGGCAAGCCATTAGAGCAGAATGAGGAAAGTGAGGAAACGGAAAAGCGTTCACCCTGGATACTCGTTGACCATCGGACAAGTACACAGGAGGAGGTTGAGCAGTATAAACAGCGTCGAGCAACTGAGGTGTTACGTGAGGTCGAGCAGATGTATGGAATGGAAGATGTGGATGTTCGTGAGCAGTATGAGCGTGATGCGTTGCTGTCGGTGCTGGAAGAAGTCAAGGAGGTGGCGCGAACGTTAGCAGGTGAGGGCTATCGGCGTCGAAAGCGGAATGCGTTGATGGATGCGTTAGAGGAAGAACGACCCATTTCACGGCGGGTTATTCATGTATGGCATATGCAACGGAAGTATTCGCGGCTAGCTGCGTAAATGGCAAGCCGTGAGGCGGAAGAATTGGAGGTGGCGTATGGCAAGACGAAAGAAGGTGTCTACAGCACAAAAGGTATTGCTGACCATTCCCGATGTCGCGATACAGTTAGATGTGTGTCGTGCAACAGTCTATAACTTAATGTACTCTAGTGGCTTGCCATATGTGGTAGTTGGAGGTGCGCGGCGTGTGCATCCAACATCACTGCATGAGTGGATAAAGCAGAATGAAAGGGGGGCCTAAGTCTTGTCGGTTTGGTGGCTTTGTTGCTGATGTGGTGACAAGGCTTTTTTCTTACAGAGTGTTGGGAGGTGCAATATGGCAAGACAAAGAAAAAAGAGTGTTCGCGGTGGCGGTTCGGTGTTCCTACGTAAAGATGGTCGCTGGGAAGCAAAGTTCAAGGTTGAGGCAACAGGGAAATATAAATCGTTGTATGCTGCGACAGAGAAAGAAGCGTACAAACTGCTAGAAGACGCAAAGTATCAACAGAAACAAGGGACGCTAGCAACGGGACGTGACCAAACAGTAAAGCAGTTTTTAGAATACTGGTTAGAGGATGTGGAGAAACCTGCAACCCGTCGGTTGAATACATATATCAATACTAAATACGTGGTAAACGTTCATCTTATTCCTGGCTTAGGGAATATGCGGCTACAATCGTTGACTGGTAGTGATTTACAGTCTTTTTACGCAAAAAAGCAGAGGGAAGGGACTTCTGCAAGCAGAATAGTAGCAATGAATGGGGTGTTACATAAAGCATTAAACCATGCTCGGCTTATGAAAATCGTTGGCGTAAATGTTGCTCATGGTTTATCACTTCCTCATGTAGCAAAGTACAAGCCCCCTGTTTTAGAGGTTGAACAAGCTCGTTTTCTGCTAGAAAAAGCCCGTGAACGGGATATGGATGTTTTGATAGCCTTAGCTGTGGTAGCGGCAATGAGAAGAGGTGAGGTACTTGGGCTTCGCTGGTCGGATATTGATTTGACAAAGGGTGAGTTGAGGGTATCGCGTACTTTAAGTTATCAGGCTAGTTACGGTTTCTTTGAGAATGGCCCAAAGTCAGAATCAAGTATTCGTCTTATTGCGTTGCCTCGTTTTATGATTAATTTGCTCAATGCGCATCGTATTCGTCAGTTAGAAGTTAAGGCTGCGGCTGGGTCTGATTGGGTTGAACGCGACCTTGTTTTTTCTAATACAAAGGGTGGCTTTATTGTGCCTGTTACGTTGTTAGACCATTTTAGCCGCTTGCTTAAAGATGCAGGTTTACCTCATATGCATTTTCATGATTTGCGTCATAGTGCGGCTACAATTCTTTTGAGTATGGGCGTCCCTGCGAATATGGTTCAGGAGCTTCTTGGGCATAGCAACGTGTCTATTACGTTGGGCATTTACGGTCATGTCTTGCCGTCAACTCGTAAGGAAACACTAGATAGGCTGGATGGCTTATACGGGGAATAGCAACACGTTTGACGTTTGGTGTCAATTCTGGTGTCAAATAGTTCTTATTGGCTTGTAGTTCGGCTATACAAGCCATTTTTATTGTAGGTTTTGGCATTATACCAGATAACGCAAGGGGTTTTCTATGCAATGTGGGAAGAGGTGCAAACCCTATAGTTTGCACCTCTTCCCCCTCTATGCTACACTGAAACAGCCACGGAGAGGGTGGCGATTGTAGCAAAAAGGAAACGTTTTTTATGAGTGAAAATACACCAATTACAGTTGCGCGTGGTGATGGCATCGGGCCAGAGATCATGGATGCCACGTTGCACATCATCCAAGAAGCGGGTGCTCGCATTACCATCGAGCCAATCGAGGTCGGCGAGAAGGTCTATCTGCGCGGTATTAGCGCGGGTATCGAGCCAAGTTCGTGGGAGTCGTTGCGGCGCACAAAGGTATTTCTCAAAGCCCCTATCACGACTCCACAAGGCGGTGGATACAAAAGTCTCAATGTCACGACACGCGTGACGTTTGGACTCTATGCAAACGTGCGGCCCTGTGTGGCCTATTACCCGTTCATCGACACCAAACATCCGAGCATGGACGTGGTAATCATGCGCGAAAACGAAGAGGACCTGTATTCAGGCATCGAATATCGCCAGACGCACGACATGATGGAGTCGCTAAAACTCATTAGCTATACTGGCTCCGAAAAGATTATTCGCTACGCCTTCGAGTATGCACGGAGCAACAATCGTAAGAAAGTCACCTGCTTCATGAAGGATAACATCATGAAGATGTCTGATGGCTTGTTCCACAGAACATTCGACGAGATTGCGAAAGAGTATCCCGACATTCAGAACGAAAGCTGGATCGTTGATATCGGTGCCGCCAAGCTTGCTGACACGCCAGAGGCATTCGATGTCGTCGTTATGCCGAACCTGTACGGCGATATTCTTTCTGATGTCGCGGCACAGATCGCGGGTTCAGTTGGTCTCGCGGGTTCAGCCAACATTGGCGACAATTTCGCTATGTTTGAGGCCATTCACGGTTCAGCCCCACGGCGTGCAGGTCAAAACCTTGCCAATCCATCGGGCTTGCTACTGGGTGCGGTCATGATGCTTGTGCATATTCAGCAGCCAGAGGTCGCGACACGAGTACATAACGCATGGCTTCGCACCATCGAGGACGGCATTCACACCTACGATATTTTCGTCGAGGGTGTAAGCAAGCAAAAGGTCGGCACCAAAGAGTTTGCCGACGCTGTTGTCGCACGGCTTGGACAACAACCACAAACGCTGAAAGCGGTGAGCTATAGCCTAGCTCCAGAGGAGACGCACAGGGCGCATACGCTTAATCCAGAGAAAAATGCGAAGAAAGAACTCGTTGGGGTCGATGTCTACCTCGATTGGAGCAGTGGCACTCCTAACCAGCTGGGCGAGGCCATTCAACGTGCCAACGATACCGAGTTAGAGTTGACCATGATTACCAGTCGTGGTGCAAAGGTCTGGCCTAACGGCATGTCTGAAACGTCCTATGCCGATCACTGGCGCTGTCGCTTTCTGGCAAGCACAAAAGGAGCCTCGGTCTCTCATGCAGAGATTGTGACCTTGCTCCAACACATTGCAGAACTCGGCTTTGATTTCATCAAGATAGAGAATCTCTACACATTTGATGGGAAGGTCAGTTTCTCCGGCGCGTCAGGGGATTAAATAATTTGGTGTACATGGGTGGAAAAATATTCACATGTGAATATTTTTCCACCCGTGTACACCAAATGTATGAAGAGGTTTTTTTGTGAGAATAGACGAGATTCTAGCTCAAAATGAGCAGTTTTTGCGGGAAAAGCAGCTTCCTGTGATTGGACATGCGCCACGCAAACAGTTAGCAGTTGTAACATGCATGGATTGTCGCCTGGTTGAGATGTTTGAAGAGGCACTGGGCTTGCAGCGCGGCGATGTGGTGGAGATGCGGACCGCGGGTGCAACAATTTCTATGGGTGAACGTGAAGGTGGAGCGAATGATCTTGTACGCTCCATTGCGGGAAGCGTTTATTTGCTGGGTGTGCGGGAAGTCATGGTCATTGGTCATACGCAATGTGGTTTAGCTCATGCCAACCCTACCGCACTCATTGCCTCCATGCAAGCATTGGGAGTGGACCCGGATGCACTGATTGCACGTGAAGGTCTGGGCGATATCAATGGGCTTATGACGTGGTTAGGCGCGTTTTCCGACGTACATCTCAACGTGCGCGAAGTCGTCAACGTGATTCGTAGCAGTCCGTTCCTTCCAAAGATGCCTGTGCATGGTTTGGTTATTGACATCATTACAGGTAAACTAGAGGTTGTAGACAGGGCAATTTGATATGGCAGATACACCAACACAGCTTACGCATTTGGATGAGAGCGGCAACATTCATATGGTGGATGTAACGGATCGCCCCGAAACGGTACGTGAGGCTATCGCGCATGGACGCGTTCGTATGCTTCCCACTACACTACAGCTTATCGAAACCAATCAAATCTCGAAGGGTAGTGTACTCGAAGTCGCGAAGATAGCAGGGATCATGGCAGCCAAACAAACACCACAGCTTATTCCACTCTGTCATCCCATACCCATGTCACATATCGACCTTCAATTCACGCTTGATAGCAACGAAGGACTGATTCATATTGTAGGGAAGACACGCACTACCTATAAAACAGGCGTCGATGTGGAGGCACTCACAGCCGTTACCGTTGCGGCACTGACGATCTATGATATGTGTAAAGGTGTAGATACTACGATTACTCTTGAACAAGCCTATGTCGCCCAAAAGAGTGGCGGCAAAAGCGGCACCGTCGATTTCAAACCAGAGAACGAATGATGAAAAAGAAACATGCCATCGGCGAACCACAAGGGTAGGCGCTGGGCTGTTTTTTTTTGATAATTTTAGTATAATGGGA
>CAXTWV010000099.1:5802-14946 GCA_964248005.1 uncultured Ktedonobacteraceae bacterium
CAAACCGCCCCCCGGCTACCCTTGTGGTTCGCCGATGGCATGTTTCTTTTTCATCATTTCCTAATCTGCTACTCGAACCTCTAACAACAAAAATGTGGTCTCTAATAGATTGCGTTCTTCTGGCACGCTGAGGCGTAGGTCTGTCTCGCCAAGGGGCATAATCAGGGTGCCAGTTGTATCGACAGGAGTGGCACTACGAATGGCGCGTGGGTTGCCGCCGAGCCAGCGTATAGGCTCGATAAGCGAACCAAGCGCGATTGAGGTCGTAATAAAATGGCCTCGCAGTGACGCATCGAGGTCTTGCAGATGAAGTTCTAACGTCTGCTCATGCTGTAAAACAGTGCCTTCTAACCCTTGCGATTGTAAGACAATCGCGAGTTGGTTTGGCGTTCCCTCTTTTGCTTGTGAAAGTGTAGCGGATTTCTCGCCACGCCGTGTCACACCCTTTGGTCCTGCAAGCACAGGAGTAAAGGCATGTTCTGCGGGACCCGCTGGAGTTACGTTCGGGGCATCAAAAAGGGTCGCGACACGTACAAGGTCATGCCGAGCTTGCTGACGTACACTATCCTGCTTGATACGCGCACTCATCTGGATGGCGGCTTGTAGCAGTGTGCGTGCGGCAGTATCTTCGTCCGTCCTATCATGCCGCGCTTCACGCAAAATCGCTTCGGCCTGTGTGATCCATGCTTGACAAAGATGTGAGAGCATACGCTGCGGCGTTGCCTCAAGAGTACGCGTACCCTGACCAAGAATGGGACGAGGTTCACGCGGATATAGGGCCGCACGCATAGCATCGTAGATTTCAAGGTAACTTTGGTGGCAAATAGCACAGCCGGCTAGATGATACAGCAATGGAGCATAGTGAGTTGCCGCCTGCGGATCATTATTGAGAAGTGCTAGCGCAAAATCAGGGAGTTGTTGATAAAAGCGTTTATGGTAACTGCTATCTTGCAAGAGCAATTCTAGTTGAATATCGCGCTCACCCGTGATGGGACTTTTCTGTGTGTTTGTACCAGAGGATACTGTCTGTGCCGATGGAGCAACAGGAGCGGTAGTGGACACAATATCTTGTAACCACTGAGCTAATTTTTGTGTATTCTCGTCGTAAGTAGAATTGCTGTTATCCATGTTGTATCTCCTTGCAGCTCACAAAGTATAGTATGAAGGCGTCAAGCCTACTAGTAGAGTCACGTTTAGTCTGCCGCCTACTCTTCTTTATAGAAGCGCGTTATCTGCTTCATCTGGGCCGTTGTAAGATGAACAACATCTTCTCCCTGCCAATTGAGTACCTTTTCTTCTACCAATTGCTTGAGACTCAAACGCACATTCTGTTCAGAAATGTCCTGTTGCGCGAGCGTAAGCACATCTACAATATAATCATTGGTAGTCGCGGCGCGTGTTGCATACTTAGTCAAACGTAAAGCGATGGTGACTGTCAAATTCGTACTTTGCTCTTGCAAACAATGACGGAGTTTTTTGTGTGCATGGTCCTTATGCTGGCTTGCATGTGTATCTTTAGCGGACTCAGACGTTTGAAGAGCAGAAGGTAGCTCCTCCTCGACTATATGTACCAGGTCATCTGCCCCCAATTCCTGTAATTCCTGGAGCACCGCCTGTAGCTGATGAGGTGCATTTCCCAATATCATAATGCAATGCTTCAAAAGGTTGCGTAGTTCATTTTGCGTGACGAGGAAAAGAGCGGTCTCCTCTGGTGTCTTAAATGGAGTTGTGCCCCAGATAGATGTTACCGCTTCATTCAGTGGATTATCATCCGTGTCTGTGCTATCAGGTCCCTCTAATTCGGCGGTCGTATTGACTTGTAAACGCCGTTTACGCAGACGGTCAATCGCTTTATTTTTCACACTACGATTCAGAAAAGCATAGAACTGTGCATCGCTGAGACGATCTAACGCGCCAAGCGGTGTTGTATTGGTAGCACCAAGGAGACCGAGACGTACAAGTTGCTCTACCACATGCCCCACAACGACATCAACCTCGAACGCATCGTACTTGAGTGCTCCTAGGTAACGCTGCGCATGCCGATGTAAATACGCGTATAGTAAAGGGTAATTTTGCTCGGCGTGGTAGCGTAAGTCATTCGCCGTAAATGGCATTGGGAAAGTCCTCCAAAATCCTGCGTTTCTTTTCTTGCCATTGTACAAGAAAAAACAGTTTGATACAATTCACAAAAAAATGACAGCATGTACGCTGTCATTTTTTGTGGGCTGTATTCAACTATGTGTTGACTATTCCATATCGCCGTGTTTACTCTTGCGCTGCTGATGCTCAAACGCCTTCTTGATAGCAGTCAAGCTACGTTGCACTTCGCCTCGCTCTTCGAGCATATTGGCATAACGGAAGTAGGCACCAGCAGCAATTTCGTGTGCATCGGCTGCGTCCAACAATTCCAGTGCTTGTGTAAAGAAAGCATCTTCGGAGGTATAGTCACCTTTTTTGTGGCTGATTTGCGCTAACGCAATGAGTGCTTGACCTTGTGTCTGCGCGTCATCGCCAGCTTGGGCAAATGTCAGTGCCTCTTGTGCTTCGTGTTCGGCCTCTTCTACTTTGTCGCGTTTGAGCAACAATTCCGCGAGACCAGTATGACAAATGGATGCTGCTACCTCATCATTCAAATCGCGCTCGATGGCAATTGCCTGATGGTACTCATACTCGGCCTCATCCAATTGGTCCAGCTTCTCAAGCGTCTTGCCTAGTCTCTGGTGGGTAAGTCCTACAAGTCGTTGCTCATCACGCATTTCATAAACAGCAAGGCTACGCATAGCATAATCACGCGCCATGACCAGCTTTCCAGTGGACTTGTAGTGCTGACTAATTTGCATATACTTCTGTGCGAAACTTCTGGTGTCGCGATTTGTAGCATCTAACATAGCAATGGCACGCTGGAAGTATGTTACAGCCTGTGCGAGATCGCCCAGTCTAAAGTAGTCATTCGCAAGATTACTATAGACATCAAGAGAGAAGACAGGGTCCGTAACCAGACCTTGCTCAATAGCCATATTACAGCGTAAATGGTTTTCCACTGCGAGCGTATAGTTGTACAAGGCAAAATATGCCTTGCCTAAAAAGTTTCGCGCACGTTCTATATATTCACTATCATTCAGACTTTCGCCTTGAGAGAGTGCGGACCGGAGGTCTACAACTGCTTCCTGATATTCGTTGGAGCCAAGATGCACTTGACCACGCAGGAGATAGAGTCGATACACTTGATCCGTTGTTATTCTTTCTGCTTGAATTGGTAGGAGTAATTCTTCGGCTTGTTTGAACGCGCCTTGTTGCACAAGCACGTCAGCCTGGAGCAAGTCAACATCTACACGTTGATCAGGGCCTGCGTCTGCGGGGGAGTAGCCTACAGCCCTGGCTTCTGCTGCGCCAGATGGAGAACCTTCGAGAAGAAATGTCAAGGGGACATCCAGACGGCGTGCAAGTATAGAAAGAGCCTTCAATGAGGGGCGAATTTTGCCTCTTTCTATTGCTGAGATATAGGAGATTGAAAATTCGGGGGCTGCGAGCTGAGCTTGAGTCATGCCTAACTTAGTACGGACTTCGCGAATGTTAGTTCCGACTCTTGCTGCCACGGCCTTCCCTACATTTGCGGTTTCAAGGGATGGCATGGGATGGATTTCCTTTCAATATTTTGTGATGTTTTTTTCCATCATTTAGCGACTTCATGTTGTTTGCATGGTTGCTAAACGAATGAAATGTTTTCTCCTGTTCTTTTAAAAACACATACCTAATCTGTTAAGAATGTTCGTTCATAGCAGGATATACTCATGTACTTTAATGCGTATAGAAAAAAGACAACGGAGTACCTCAAACATCATACAATAGATTGTAACATGCTATTGTAGTAATGTCAAGCTCTTATTGACAATTTGTTGAGCGATTATCTTAATTTATTATAGTATATTCTCGACTTCCCTATACTACTCGAAGCAATTTACCATGCAAAATAATAGCACCTCTCAATGCATAATACTAACACATAGTAGCAAAGTATAGCAAGAATTTCTTCCCTCTATTTTACACTTATACGACACATTTTGTACAGGTCACTAACAATAATAAATTTTGTATATTACAATGTTGGAAGAAGCAACAATGTGTGTATGAGTGTGCATCCCTTTAGGAGTCGAAACGGCTAAACCACTAGCCAAATGACTCAGTGTTGTCTTATAATTAAGTAGTTCATCATACTACTACTCTCCTGGTTGCGGACGCGTATACTGCTGTGCAAAAAACAATGACGTTGTATTGCGAATGCCATTTCTAACGTGATGAAGAGAGGCTAGACACTATGACTACCATTCCAGAGCTATTCCTTCAATCTGCCAAACAATTTGGTACGCGTTCAGCATTACTAGAGCCACTTGAAACAGGCGAAGTCACGAGTATAACTTATGCAGATATGCAGAAACGCGTCGAGGGCTTTGCGGGTTATTTACAACAGCAGCAGATACCATCTGGAGATCGTTTGCTTATCTGGTGTCCCAGTCGTATTGATTGGCTTATCGCGTATTTAGGAACACTTCTAGTGGGAATGGTTGTTGTTCCGCTTGATGTGAGTAGCAAAGAAGATTTCTTACAAAAGATTGTTGAGACGACGGAAGCACATTTTCTCGTTACAACAGAAACACAATACAAGGGTTTAAAAGAGCCATCACTCCCCCTTATCGATATTGATGCGCTACCTCAGGCAGATTTTGATAGTACAAGGGTACCTTCGATAAACGAGCATGATCTTGCCGAGCTGGTTTTTACCTCTGGTACAACAGGACAACCAAAGGGGGTTATGCTCTCCCACAAGAATATTGTCAGCAACGCGCTTGCCGCCCTCGATGTTATCGACGTGAGCGCAACTGATAGAGCGTTATCAATTCTTCCATTATCACATATGTTTGAATTGACTATAGATGTAGCACTCCTTGCGAAGGGTGCAAGCATTCTTTACGCACGTACACTCTCACCCGACACACTATTGAAATTGCTTGGTAGTCAGCATGTGAGTGTGATGGTGTTAGTGCCGCAAGCATTACAACTTTTTCTTAATGGCATCGAACGTGAAGTACGGCGTCAGAAACGTGAAAAAGCATGGGAAGCGTTGCATCGTCTCGCCTCACATGCACCCTTTAGCTTACGACGCTTCTTTTTTGGGGCTGTGCATAAACGTTTTGGCGGACACTTTCGTTTCTTCGTCAGTGGTGGTGCCTATCTGTCACCAAAACTCGGACAACGCTGGGAAAACATGGGATTTCGCGTCATACAGGGCTATGGCGCGACAGAATGTGCTCCTGTCATAGCAGCAACCCCGACGCATGAACACAATCTTGTCTCTATTGGCAAACCACTGCCCGGTATTGAAATACGGATTGCGGATGATAAAGAGATACTGGTACATGGACCTAATGTAGCATTGGGTTATTGGAAGAACCCGGAGGCGACTTCGTTCGCATTTCAAGACGGTTGGTATCATACTGGTGATCTTGGCACGCAGGATGATGAAAGCAACCTTTACTTGAAGGGACGCAAAAAAAACCTGATTGTGCTCGCGAACGGCATGAATGTGTATCCAGAGGACATCGAGAACATCTTCGCCACAATTCCAGGCGTCAAAGATGCCGTGGTCATTGGATTGACAGAAGACGATAAGGACCCACAAGTACACGGCATTCTTCTTGTAGATGACGCGAGTAAAGCTAAAGCGATTGTCCAGCAAGTCAATAAGCAACTTGCACCTCATCAGCAGGTCCGTGGCTTTACCATCTGGCCCGATGATGATTTTCCACGCACGCATACACTGAAGGTAAAGAGACAAGATGTGCTGGCGATGTTGCCGACCATACGACAGAAAACGAATGCGGTATAAATAAAGCAAAGATATCTGCAGAGGAATGAATTGCCTGTAGGGACCGATGTATCACGGCCTTGTTCGATGTCGAGAGGCCAAAAGGACGTGATACATCGGTCCCTACATGTGCCTTGATTCAAAGTTAAAAGAAAGATAGTATGTATGCTTTATCTAGTAGCCACGCCCATCGGCAATCTACAAGATATTACGTTGCGGGCACTTGACACATTGCGTCAGGTTGATGTTGTGGCAAGTGAGGACACGAGGAAAACGGGATTGTTGCTCAAGCATTTCGATATTTCTAAACCGCAAATTGCCTTTCATGAGCATAACGAGCAGCGAGCAGGAGACCGTATCGAGGAACTCCTACGACAGGGACAATCGGTAGCCGTTGTTACCGACGCAGGCACCCCTGGCATTGCTGATCCTGGTTTCACACTTGTACGCAGAGCTATTGCAGCGAATGTAGAAGTCACCATGATTCCTGGTCCAACTGCCTTGATTATGGCACTTGTGTTATCAGGTCTACCTGTCCACAGCTTTACATTTCGAGGCTTCCCACCACGCAAATCTGTTGGTAGGCGCAAGTTTATGGAGATTGATAAAGAAGCACCACACACGCTCATCTTCTATGAAAGCCCTTACCGCTTGGACGATTTTCTTGAAGATGCGTTAGCAGTCTACGGAGACCGTCAAGCGGCGATTGCCAACGATTTAACCAAGATGTTCGAGAAAGTCGAGCGGGGTGTACTATCAGAATTGTTAGCAGCATCGAAACAAAGAAAGCTCAAAGGTGAATTTATTGTCGTTATCGCAGGTATTGGGAAAAATCACTCTGAAGGAAACGAAGAATAGTGCGATTGGTGCATGACAGGGGCAAGCCCTGTCACTACTATACACAGACTCGCGTGGCAAGTCACGCGGCGGGAAGTATAGTAGTGACAGGGCTTGCCCCTGTCATGTCAGTCGCTATGTGCTCTGCAAGCTGATTCGTATTTCCTAAATACCCATCACATCGACGAGTTCTTTGACGGCACTGGCGGATTTTTGGAGCAGTGTACGCTCTTCCTCAGACAGTTCGATCTCAACTACCTGCTCGATGCCTTTTGCACCAAGTTTGGCGGGAACGCCGACAAACAGATTATTGATACCATATTCGCCTGTGAGATACACGGCACATGGCACAATCATCTTTTTATCCAGAAGAATCGAATCTACCATTTGTAGTACGGAAGCTGACGGTGCAAAATAAGCACTGCCTGTACCAAGCAATTTCACGATCTCTGCTCCACCATCACGCGTGCGCTGCACAATCTGCTCGATACGCTCTGCTGGTATCAATTGCGCTATAGGTACACCTGCAACGGTACACATGCGTGAAAGCGGCACCATTGTATCTCCATGCCCACCTAGCACATAGGCTTGCACATCACGAACCGAGGCTCCAACTTCCTGTGCGATAAACGTGCGGAAACGAGCTGTATCGAGCACACCAGCCATACCAATAACACGTTCTCGTGGGAAACCACTGACATGCAGGGCAAGTTGCGCCATAGCGTCAAGTGGATTTGTGACAACAACGAGAATAGCATTTGGAGAATGTTTGGCGATCTGCTCCGTCACCTGTGTCACAATTTCCTGGTTCTTTTTGACCAGATCATCACGAGTCATGCCGGGTTTGCGTGGAAAGCCAGAGGTGATGACGACAATATCAGAGTTTGCAGTGTCGGCATACTCATTTGTGCCCGTTATGAGTGAGTCGTAGCCAAGCACAGGGCCAGCCTGTAACATATCTAACGCTTTGCCTTGTGGCATATTTGGCACAATATCGTACATGACCACATCGGCGTAGTCGCGTTCCGCCAGTCGTTGGACAAGGGTGCTGCCCACAAAGCCAGCCCCGACAACAGTTATCTTACTTCGCATTACGCATTTCCTTTCGAGTCGAACAAAAATACTCTGAAGATATTGTATGCCCTGACAAGGAAACATGGCAACCATCAATAGCCCACACAAACAAAAAGTTGTTGTCAGGCGTTCGCCTGACAACAACTTTTTGTTTTATATTAATCCTTCAGTGTCGGTGAACAAACGCCGTACTTCATCCACTTCTGCTGTACACAAAGGGCATACTCGCAGATGCAATTGAATAGGTATTTGCTCATCGCGTGGAAGCATATTCGCGGCATAAGCACTTAACGCCATACTCTCTGGACACTCCTTGCGATACAGTGCTGATAGTAATGCTTGGTTTACCTGCTTATAGTTCATAAGATCGCGTTGGCATAGCTCACATTGCTCGACATGAAGCCGCACATCCTCTGGCAAGTCTTGTATGTTCGCATCTAAAGCGAGAGTAAACACTTCTTCATTTTTAAGGAACGAGAGTGGATGTTGGCAGTTCATGGATAAGGTCCTTTGGAAATGGCTCTTTGTGTATATTGTACATGTATGCTTAGTAATGTTATAGAAACTATTCTACCTTGTTATTATGAGATATAGGTTAGACGGAATTCGGAGCCAAAAAGTTCCAAATACATATTCAATGTGTGTCTTGATGTCTCACCCTAAATCGTCTTACGCGCATTAAATTAGCGCAACCCTCTTCGCACCAACGCCGACTTTGATTAGCACTCTCATCATAGTAAATCCAACGGCAGTCGGGATTCTCGCATTGCTTGATGCGTGAGAGATCGTGGAGAGAGAGCATTGTTGCAAAAGAAATTGCAACGTCCCCCACTATGCTTCCCCATCCTGTAACTAACGAGACTTGGTGCATTTGAAAATCCTCACCTATGTTCGTTAGCTTCAATTTGGAAGGAGCTTTGTCGAGATAGCTATTCAGCAACACAATATCTTGCTCTAAGGGAGCATGTTGCTGAAGCACTGCTTGCACTATGCGCTGCATCAATGTACGCAACTCATGAAAGGTTGCTATTGTGGAGGCGTCTGGTACACCTTCGACGGAAAAATTCCAACGCGTAATAAGTTGTTTCCACCATTCTGGCATAAGCAGGCGATCCTCATCCTTACCAGTTCCCCGATAATCATGCCAATCACTATGTAAGACATCTAAACATAGCATATCCATATGTATATATTCCCTAGAACTATTTCAATTCGTGCATTTTCCCTTTACATTATATGCTATGTAATGGTATTCTAGCAAAAATGGGCGTTACATTATTGGAGGGAGATTGTATCATGCCAACTCTTACCAATTTCTTTTTGCTGTTCACAGCTACAGTGTTGCTGTGTATTATTCCCGGACCCGACAT
>CAXTWV010000100.1:0-3246 GCA_964248005.1 uncultured Ktedonobacteraceae bacterium
CTTCATGTGTGACGAGGGCGTAATGAATTAAGGCCCCTACATCTGCTATATCTCGCTCGACATTTCATTGTTTTAGAGGTTACAATAAAGAAAAATACATTATAGAAGAGAAGTTATGCAAGAAGAACAGCAACTCATATCTCCCCAGAAACGTTTTATCGCACTAACACACATATTGCGTGGCGAACCCGTTGTCCCATCTTCAAAGTATTATACACTACGCTATCTGCTTGCTGCGATTTGTGCTGAGGGAGAAAGTCGTATTGCTTTTCCGGCGGAGAGCGATGACAGCGATGCACTCTTTCGAGGTTGTCGTGCATTGGGAGCGCGGTTAGTGTGGGAGAATGAGCAGCATAGTAATCTGCGTGTTCATGGTGTTGGTCGTGTGCGTCAAACGGAACCTGTAACCATCAATGTTGGCAATGCGGGAGCTGTTCTGCGTCTACTACTTGGTATTGGAGCAACGTCATCTGAAATAACGTACATAACAGATCATCCGCAATCGCTTGGTAAACGACCCAATCGGGAATTGTTGGAGGCACTCACGATGCTAGGCGTTGGGTGCGAAGGAACTGGTCCCGAAGGATATTTACCTATTACGCTGCATGGTGGCAATATACATGGTGGACATATCAAGGTTTCAGGAGCGCGTAGTTCGCAGTATCTTAGCGCACTACTCTTCCTTGCTCCTTTGATTGGTGAGTCAGTAGACATTGAAGTGATTGATGGCTTGAAATCGCAACCACTTGTGCTTGCAACGCTAGAAGTTTTGCATGAGGCTGGTGTCACGGTTGAGCAGAATGAAACGCTTACACACTTTGCGATTGCTGCTGGTCAACAGTATTCTCCGCGCACCTATACCATTCCAGGGGATTATCCCTCTGCCGCTACATGGTTAGCCGCGTGTGCTGTGTCGAATAATCCGTCGAGCGAGATACAACTGGCACGCTTACGACAAGGTGATGAGGTCGGCGAGGAACTGCTTGCCGCCTTTCATGCAATGGGCGCCGATGTCCATCGTGTGAATGATACAGTGAGCATACGTGGTGGGCAGCCTTTACACAACATAACGGTAGATGGAGATCATATGGGTGACTGTATTCCAGTCCTGGTTGCGGCGGCCTGTTTCGCGGAAGGTGAAAGCATTTTCTATAATATTGAGAGCCTACACTATAAAGAATCGGACCGTATCGAAGACCTCTGTGCTGAATTACGTCGCGTGGGATGTACAGTCACACCAAAACAAGACGCGATTATTGTACAGGGGAGTCCACAGGGCATCGAAGGTGGTGTCACCGTTGACGGTCATAACGATCATCGTGTCCTTATGGCCCTCTCAATCGTTGCCACACGCAGTCGTCTTGGCCTCACTCTCACAGGAACCGAACACATCTCGAAGAGCTATCCACACTTCTTTGAAGAATTGCAGCGCATGAGCATTGATGTTATATGAAACAGCTGTAGGGGTCTAATTCATTACACCCTGTTGGCATATCACAATGTTTGCAGGATATAGCCAACAAGGTGTAATGAATTAGACCCCTACAGTATTGCACAACTCTGTTGTCAACTCTTAACCTTAATGGTACAATACCCTTCAATGATAGAGGAAAATCCTACCACGCACTCTAAGTTGACTTCACCGAAAGGATGCGCCATGTATAAATTCAAAGGCTTCGACAGTACAGACTGTGGCGATAGTATGTCCGCACTTGAAGCGATGGTCAATGCTTGGATGGAGAGTGAGCAACCGCGCGTGCGTCATATGGTTCAGACAATGCGTGGCGAGCACATCCTGCTCAGTTTTGTGTACGAAGAGACAAAGGAACTAGAGTTACGCGTGGCAAATCAGGCACAAACAGGAGTCACAGGCAGTTTTCCACACTTTTTTGATGATGTCGTAGGAGAGGAGCATTCTACCAATCCACGCATTCCTGCTACACCACCGCCGATGCACTAATAACATAAGGATAGTCATGCCAACGCCATATCTGGTTTACAGTTCTCCTGATGGAGAGATACACGAAGAAACACGTTTACGAGCACTCTCTTTTGACGGTCGTCCGTTAGAAGCCTCTGATCTGATACCCGCGCCCGATGGCGTCACCTTCTCAATGATGCCAGAGCGTCTCGCCGTTGGGCAGAAGCGCAATGGCGAACGCTCTGTTTTGCCATCCACACGAGGTTGGGCATTAGCCGCTCTCTTGCCAATTGGCTATACCCGTACACTCTTGCCAGCCTATGAAAAAGCACCGAATGCAGAGCCTCTGCCTTTTTTTGGTTATAGTGCTGTCGCAGGTATGAATGGTCGCCTCTATCTTGCTGCCCTCAAAACTGATGAGCCACGCAAATGGCATCCACGTTCTTTTCCACGTCAGAAGCTAGAACGGTTGGTACAGGAAAAGCAAGCAGCTTATCCTCATAACCGTGTCATTGCTCAACACGCTCACTGCGCCCTTGATTATTCCTGTCCTACGGCGAGTAACCTGTTTTTCGGACGTTGGGAGATGGCGATTGCCGTGTCTCCTGGCTGCAACTCACGCTGTATTGGGTGTATCTCGAAACAAGAAGAGGACGAGGGCTTGATCTCGCCACAAGACCGCCTGACATTCGTACCAACTGTCGATGAAATCGTCGAAGTGGCCTTACCACATTTGGAAAGCGCGGAAGACGCGATTGTCAGCTTTGGGCAAGGCTGCGAAGGCGAACCTCTGTTACAATGGCGACGCATCGAGCAAGCGATTAAAGCTCTTCGCGAGCGTACAGACAAGGGCGTTCTCAATATCAACTCGAACTCTAGCAATCCGCGCTGGTTACAACGTCTCTACGATGCAGGCTTGGACACGCTCCGTACCAGCACCATCTCAGGGCATCCCGAAACATATACTGCCTATTATCGTCCCATTGGCTACAGTTTTGAGGATGTCAAAGAGTCGTTAAAAAGGGCAAGTGATGCAGGTTTGTACAGTTCAATCAATCTCCTCTGCTTCCCTGGCATGATTGACCGTGAGCGCGAGGTCGAAGCACTTATCACACTCATCAAAGAAACGAACCTCAAGCTGATTCAATTGCGCAATCTCAACATCGACCCAGAAGTTTTGCTGCCACGTATGCCTACCCTAGACACAATGGGCAAAGCATTAGGCATGCGTACCATGATAGAGATACTGAAACGCGAAGTGCCCGATGTTGAGATTGGCAACTTCTCGCGTCCCGTGCGACGTGTGCGAAATGCGGTGGTATGAC
>CAXTWV010000100.1:3346-13480 GCA_964248005.1 uncultured Ktedonobacteraceae bacterium
TATGACCACATACCTTACTACTTTCGCTTGTTCTTTTTACGCGATGCTTTTGCCATCTTGTTCTTCGTCTTCTTTTTATTAGAAGCACTGTTGTAAGTAGTCTTTGGTAAGGCCGATGACGCAGAGAGGTTTGGGCTGTCAGTTACTATCTTAACGGAGGCTGGATCAAATGGAGGTCGTTCAGTGCGTTCGGAAGTCAGCATATCGAAGATGCTCGGATACGTCGGTGGTGTTTCACGTTGCTCCTTCAATCCCAAATCAACCTGTACATCCTCCCAATCTCCTGCAATACTTTTCTCAACAGCATCAGCAGCAAATACTTGTTCTATGAGAGGAGCTTTCTCTACCGCTTTTAACTCTACAAGCTCAATAATAAGAAATGCATTTAGCCCGTAATCTTCTGCTTTGTATGCTGATAAGCGTTGTGCGATAGCTTCGATACATTCAGTGAGTGCTTCGGGATACGTTACTCCTATTCTCCCTAATGCACTCGCTGCGAAGCCAACTTCGTACTCGTTGCTATGAAATGGGTCTACAAGATATGCTCTGATTGTAGGAATGGCGACGGGGCCAATTGCTGTATAAAAACTCAGCAGTTCGGATTGAATCCAGTCGTCATCGATGTCGTCGAACAGGGAGACTAACGGTTCAATAGCCTCTTCTGCATGAAATTCTTCCAGTATGTGTATGGCATACACGGGTGCTGCAAATTCGAGGTCATCAGCTTCTTCGCTCGTTAACTGCCTATCGGTTGCCATACGAATCAGCTCTGGAATATCCTGTCGTCCAATTCCTAATTCGGCATAATTAGGGTATTCTGGGCTTTTTCCAGTCTCAAGGGTACGGTAGGTGAGTAATGCGTCAACTGGCGGTGTATATGTTTGTGTATGCATGGCAGTGTCCTTAACATTTTTCTCTTTATTTTACCATGTTTGTCTCTCTTAACATCCTCCGTGCCGCCACCGCAACCGGGTCAACGTCCAGCAACCGAAGACAATCACGCACAGAGCAGCCTTCGGGCGTGCCGAGCAGATGACCACTATAAAAGCAAGGCATACATGGTAAATCTAACCGGACCACTGTGGCGCGTTTGCTATTGCCCTCACCTGTATATGGTCCCCACGCTTTATGATTGGACAGTCCGAAGATCGCGACTGTAGGCGTATTGACAGCAACGGCGAGATGCATCAAGCCAGCATCGTTGCCTACAAACAGGTCTACGAGTTCGAGTACAGCGGTCGTGGTTTTGATGTTACCTTTTCCTGCAAAGCTTCGTACCGGCATTGCTGATTGCATCATGCCCATAATATCCTGATGCAACCGTTCTTCCTCCGGCCCTCCGACGAGAATCAATTGCCCACCGACATCACGAAAAAGCGTGTCAGCCAGTTGCGCGAAGCGTTCGGGTGCCCAACGCCGTGCGACACTATAGCCACCACTACCTGGATGCATCGCGAGAATGGGATGAGCAGTCTCACTCACAGAAGTATTGTCATAGACAAGCCGCCATGCCTTCCGGCGCTCCTCATCGCTCAACGGTACAAATAAATGCTGACTTCCTATAGTCGAACCAACAGTTTCAGCAATCGCGAGATTGTAGTCCGCTTCATGCATCACGCCGAAACCGTCATCCCTCACTTTTGCGTTGAGAAACCAGCCGTGTCCGTTATCCAATCCTACGCGCCATTTCGCGCCAGTCGCGAACGTGAGTGCCTGATACTTGAGACGCCCAAAGGGAAGTGTCAGGTGATGCATGAGCAACACTGCATCATAGGCACTCTCTCGTAGTTGCTGAAAAAGCGGAGTAAGCTGTGAGAGTGTATTCTGTGGATGGCGAATCATCTGGCCTGGATAATCGAACAGGTATTTATTGAGTACGATAATCTCGTTGATCGCATCCCACCCATTGAGCAAGCCCGCGGAGTCAGGCGTCACAAGCAAGTCTATTTTTGCCTGTGGATAGCTATCGCGCAGGGCTTGTAGTGCTGGTGTGGCAAGCAGGAGATCGCCAATGCCAGCAAGCTTCACGACAAGAATACGCGCATCTGGTTGTAATTGAACCTGTGTTTTTTGCATAGATATCATCGCTTTATCTTAGTGTTGTAACTCCAGGTAGTAGTACGTCATTCCTACCTCTTGAAAGCCAATCGTGTGGTACACATGTAAACCCATTTGTGAAGGCGCGAGGATTGCGATGCGGTAGCCCAATGCACGTGCCTCTCGCATTGTATATCGTGTTAACGCGGCTCCTATACCTTGTTTGCGGGCCTCTGGTAATGTTGCAATACCATAAATGCCAGCAATTCCTGCATGTAATAGTAACGATGCAGTACCAACAGGAGTATCGTTAAGCCACGCGATATAGTGGTGCCAGGGTTTCCCTTTACCAAAGCCTGTAACAGCATAATTGTCGTAGTAGGTCTGCACAACCTCTTGTGTTGAGTCAAAGCCATGCATTGAAATATCGCGTTGTACTTCCAACATTTCGAGGTCTGTAATCTCTTTAATGACAATTTCAGGACGAAGGGGCATCTCCTCGTGCATCGTATACAAGTCGATTGCCATGTTGATATCCTCACCGACTTTCGTGAAACCACGAGCTTGCAGATGCGTTGCTAAATCAGCAGGTTGTGTCGCAGGTGATAGTGCCCAATGAGTTTCTGTATTATGTGTATGAAAGAAGTCGAGAGCCTCAGTAATTTTTCTGTCAACATAAGCTGTATCATCGTGAGCAAGACGTGTTACCATTACACCACTCAGGCGCGGACGATCTGTATAAAACCACCACAACTCAGGCCCTTCTCGCACTATGCCCCCAGGAAGTCCACGCCCGAAGGACAGCATCTCTTCCGCGAAATTGGCTTCCATTGCCTCTAGCATGGTGGGTGTACCGATTTCTTGCACTATCTCGCTCATAATGTCCCCTGTTTTTGTAGGGACCGATGTATCACGTCCTTGTCGGCGATTGACAAGCCAAGAGGACGTGATACATCGGTCCCTACAAAATGTCTACGATGTTTCCCATAATAATTTTTTCGTGTACCACATCATACACCTGCGCGGGTGTAACGTCTTTCATACATTGTGTTGTATGAAAACGGCATTCGGCAGGACCTTTTGCATTGTAACATGGACTACACCAGATGTCGCTACGCAAAATAGTTGCCATTGGACTGACAGGACCACTCAGGGCGGGATCGGTTGGACCATGAATAGCGATAAGTGGTGTTCCAACGGCTACTGCTATATGCATAGGCCCACTATCGCCTGTGATAAGCAAATCGGCACGTGAATAGAGTGCGGCAAGTTGTGTCAGGCTCGTTTTACCTGCAAGGTTATACACGTGTTCATGAGTGCGACGAAGAACCTCTATGACAAGTGGTATATCATTCGGCGCACCAGTCAGTACAATCTGTACACCATCTTCGCGCACAAGGCGATCTATAAGCGTCGCCCAATAGGGAACGGGCCAGCGTTTGGCCTGTCCATTATTGGAACTGACATGGCAGGCAATCAGTATTTTATTTGTTTGTATGCCTTCTTGTTGAAGCAGGTGCTCTACCTGCTGTCGTGCTTGTGAGTCAACTGACAGATGTGGAATGCGATCCTCTGGTGTTACTGTTGCACCTGCTGCTTGCGCTAATTCCAGGCAGTAATCAACCTCATGCTTAGAATCGTTCGCGCCCCAATGCTGCCCTGTAACTGTATCCGTGAGAAAGTCAGGATAATTTTCATGCGAGAAGCCAAGACGACGTTGTGCGCCACTCAACACTGTGAGGAGAGACGCCCATTGACCAAACAGATTGATTGCGAGATCGTAGTGTCGTGCATGTAGGCGTTGTCTCAATGCGAATAGTTCGCGCCAGTTTCGCCATGTGACTAGTGCTTTCGGGCGTCGCCATATATTCGGATCATATGCAATGACTTGAGCTAAATCAGGGTCGTTCATAACCACTTTCGCGCTTGCTGGCACGGCGAGCAGATCAATCTCCGCATCAGGGTAGGTGCGCTTCAGCACGCGTACCGCTGTAAGCGACATGACTAGATCGCCAATCAAATCAACACGAATAAGTAATATACGTTTTGGATGAAACGTAGCAGGTGTTAGTGGTACATCTGTATTACCTCTATTACGAAGCTGAATGAATACACCAAGCAGACTGAGCAGCCCATAGATACCAAAAAGCAAAAGACGCTTGCTGGTGCGTACCACGAAATTGCGCAGTGTACGTTGTGAATTTGGGCGCATTGGATAGCCATACTCATCTAATTGAGGAAGTGATGATGATGTTTGAGAGAGCGATTTTCTCATACTTTTTTATCTTTAGCTTTGTAATATTTTTGCAGCAATGCCATACTCGCTGCTACTACCTGCTGTTCTGAGACGAGACGAACGCAGGGATGCGCGGAAAGTTCATCTGGCCTAAAGTCGAGTCGTCCACAAGGGATAACGAGGCATGATGGGCAACGATGGGTTGACGCAAGAACAATATGTTGTTGTGCTGGTCCCCACGGACCGAAGATATGCGTGTCTGTTGGTCCAAAAATTTGTAGTGTTGGCGTGCCCTGGGCAACCGCTAGATGTAATGGTCCATTGTCAACGCCAAGCACCATGCTTGCACGTTTCAATATCGCCGCAAGCTGCCCTACGGTTGCATCTGTTATCAGCAATGGTGTGGCAGTCATACTTTGCGCTATTTCCTCAAGCATTGGAAGTTCGGACACACTTCCTGTAAGGACAATACGTACTGAACATGTGCTGCTAAGTGTATCCGCCGTGCTTGCCCATGCCTCTGTACGCCACAGTTTAACGGCGGCTCCCGTACCCGCGTGAATAACAACGAGCGGCACGTCCGAGTTTATTCCTGCGCTCTGCAAGCGTTGTGATACCCATCTTTGCTCTTCCTCTGTTGGTATAAACACAAGCGGGTAGTGTTCAGGCGTGAACGGCTCGTCGAGTGCATCACGTCCCAGAGCTTGCAATCCTACACTAACAAGGCGCAAGCTAGAAATTGTTGCATGCTCTGGTGCGTGAAAAAGTTCAGCATGAGTGAGAAATGGCGTACCTGGATGTATGGCATAGCCGATGCGTCTAGGTATGGCTGCGAGATAAAGCAGTGCGGCACCCCACCAGAAATCGGGCCGCAGGTTGATCGCGATATCGTAATTCCCACGACGCACCTGTTGAGCCACGCGGAAAAGCTGAACATATGGCTCGAACATACCTTGTGCCGTGCGTCGAAAGCCTGGGAATGGACATGTGATAACGCGGTCAAGTGCGGGATGACGTGCGACAACTTCGCTCGACCACGGCCCCACCATCATCGTAATATGTGCATCGGGTGCATGTGTTTTAAGTGCATCGAGGACAGGTGTTGTCAGCACCAGATCACCGAGATGATCGGGTCGGATAAGCAACACGCGTGGTCTCGTCTGTAGGGACCGATTTATCGCGTCCTCTTGGCCTCTCGACCACCGACCAGGACGTGATACATCGGTCCCTACAGGTGGTCGTATCCCATTTTTAAAGGCGTTTATCGTGCCTGCTCTTGGGAACCCAACAATGCGTACAACCAATAGAATAATCGTGCGAAGAAGCTGTTTCATCAATTTGTGACCTCTTCGCTTCGCACTGTAGGAATGAGGCGTTGCACCGCGTCCCACACATCATCCACGGTGACGGATTGCATACAAGTACAGTCCACGCACGGTTGCATTTTGCCTAGAAAGAAGCATGGTCTGCCTTTCGGATTACGCCAGAGCGCGATATGTTGTGGGTCGTCCAGTGGATAAGGACCATATTCCTGTGGACTGGTTGGCCCAAAGATAGCAATAACGGGTATGCCAATGGCGGCAGCGAGATGCATGGGACTACTATCATTGCCAATAAAAAGTACACATCGTTGCAATAGAGCTGCTGATTCGCCAAAATTTGTTGTGCCAGCGAGATTAAGCACACTTCCCTGTGGTACATCCAAATTCTGCAACAGCGATGAATTGAGTGCTTTATCGTCTGAACCGCCGATTAAAAGTACCTGTGCGTTCCGTTCGGAAACAAGTTTGTAGACAAGTTCTCTATAGCGTTCAACAGGCCAGCGTTTCGCGGTTAATTCCATACCCGGATTGCTACCACCACCAATAAAGACAGCGACAGGAGGATGCGATGGATCAGGGGTAAACGGTACCTTGTGTTGCTCCTCCTCAGTTGACACAAAATGCATAGAGGGATGCTTGACAATAAGCTTGAGAGAGCGTGCAAGATCGAGATAGATTTCAGCCTGATGTTGTAGGTGTTCCGGCGAAGAAGAGACGGGAACACGATCTGTCAAAGAGAAACCTCGTCCAAGACTATCGGGTCCGACGCGACGTGGAACACCAGCCAACTCCGGCAAGAGCGTGAGCATCGGCGAACGGTCAAGCACAAATGCAAGATCGAAATGCTTACGACGCAGACGCAACACTAACAGAATGTAGTCACGCAAGGTGTAACGTCCAGCGATGCCAATAGTGCCGCAGTCTATCACGGTCGAGACAGTGGGAACATGTTCCACAATCACCTTTGACCACGTACCTGCTACATATGTGATTGTCGCGTCAGGGTAGTTCTGTCGAATAACCTCTAGGAGAGGCGTGGTCATGAGCAGGTCTCCGAGGCAGCATGGCTTTATAACCACAATTGAACGTGGATGTTTCCAGGCGCGTTGCACAAAGGGACGCTGTAGTATATCGAGAAGCGCAAACGGTATGCGTAAAAGCAAGCAGAGTGCGGTAATAATGTGTTGACGCAGCGTTAATTTCCTCCATCGTGAGGTATGTCTTGTACAGGTTGGTCCACTTCTTCGGCGCGGATTGTAGCCTGTTCCGCAACATCGACGACAGTTCGCTCACCCTGCTTAACATTCGCCTCTTCACTGTTACTGCTCCGAACAGTTGGCTGATATGACGCGGTATCAGTACGTGTAGGCGTGCCGCAATTGTGACAGAAAGCATTACCAGTAACCAGAGGAGCTTGACACGTATCACAATGGGCTTGTTCGGTTGTGGATGGTGCCATTCTCATTGTTTCAAGCGAACTGACTGACAAAGCTTCAACTCCGGGTGGGGGCGGTGGAACAAGTGCTGGAAGTGTACTCTCGTAGGGCTGATAGGGCGACTGTGTATATGCGACTGTTGCGTTAGGCTGCATTGCTTGTGTACCTGCATTACTCTGATTTTGCATCGACTTTAGTTCGCTTTGTGCCTGTGTGAACTGCTGCTGTGAAGTATGGAGAGCCTGACAGAGAACGAGAAGCTCATTCTGGGTAAGCTGTCCATTTCTAAAAAGCTCCATTGCGGTTTCAATAATAGCACTTTGCTGTGTCTCTATCTGCTTCGATAATCCTTCAAGAGTAGCGCGAAGACGTTGCGCTTTCGCAATGCGAGCAGCCTCATGCGTAGCTTTCTCCAGGCCGCGTTGCACAGAGTCCCAAATATTCATCTTTTTTTCCTCGTAGCCTATGCCCTATTTCACACCCAAATTATAGCAGAGCATGTCTATGAAGTCGAGATGATGAAACAAATAGCCTAGAACAACGATGCTTCTTGCACAGTGTGTAAGAGGCATCATTGTTCTAGGCTATTTGTTTATTTCTTATCAGCCTTGTCAGCTGGAAGAATTGCGTTAACGGTAGTGCCACAGACAACACATTGACCTTTGAGAGCGGGTTTGCCGTTCTTCATAGTGACGCGCTGTGCGTCCTTCAACTCGTTTTTCTTTTTGCACTTGACACAGTAGTAAACATCAGCCACGATAGATTCTCCTTACGTTTTCTAAAAAATGCACACATTCCCACCATTGGGATGAATAGCACGTGTCAGGTAGACCTGATAGCCCTGTTCGTGCAGACGTTGGCGTGCCTGCGAAGCACTTGCCAGTTCAGAGAAAGGTGCGAAAAGCGTTGGACCACTGCCAGAAAGCCGCACGAGCGAGGCACCCGCTTTTCGCATGTCCTCGCGTGCCTGGAAGACTTCGGGGTAGCGTTCTAACACCCCACGTTCCAGGCTGTTGTGCATGTCTTCTGGAAATGGCTCTCCCTGTGCTAGTAATACTGTGTAAACCGCCCTAGTGTGTACACCATCTGTATAATCACTGGCAGGTAGGTTACGAAAAATGGTTGCCGTGGAAACACCAATCGCGGGTTTTACCAGCAGAAGCCAGCGCATCGAGGAAGGCCAATACGCGGGTAGGGGAGTGAGACGTTCGCCACGTCCCTCGCACAGTGCCAAACCCTCTGTCAGAAAGAAGGGTACATCGGAGCCAAGCGATGTTGCAAGAGCAAGCAAATCCTCGTTCGTAAGCGGTAGTTGCCACCATTGCCGTAGCGCGAGTAGCACGGCGGCGGCATTGCTACTGCCTCCACCAAGACCTGCCGCGATAGGAATACGCTTATCTAGCTCGATATGCACGCCTTGTGTTAATGAAAGATAGTGACGCACAGCCTGCGCTGCTCGTACCGCAAGATTATCGTCGTCAGCTAGCTCCGGCTGTGTGCTGACGATGCTCACACGGTTCTCATCAATATGTGTTAAGCAGATGGTGTCATAGAGATCGACCATCTGCATAATTGTGGCAAGTTCGTGATACCCATCGACACGTTTCCCTAACACATCAAGCGTCAAATTGATTTTCGCATATGACCGCACAAAACACGTAGTACCTTGTACGGAGATACGGAAAGATTGCTGTCCATTCCTCATGCATGCATTGTGCCTAGAATACAGTTGTTTGTCAAGCACAACCTGTAGGGACCGATTCATCGCGTCCTGTTGGCTTGTCAGTTGGCGACGAGGACGCGATGATGCAGATTAACGAAATAATGTAGTAATAAACTTCACGGACGCCCACAAGGGGCTACCCTGCTATACTTTGTGGGCGTAGCCCACCAGAACGTCGTATAGTAGGGTAGCCCCTTGTGGGCGTCCGTGGGTTTCCCGAAGGAATTTGTTCACCTGCATCATCGGTCCGATAGCCCATTAATACCGTTTTGTAGAAGATATGCATAAGGGCTATGGTATACTGAACAAAACATGTATGTAAATGTATCGCAGCATTTTCCTGTGATACAATTTTTACATAGTTTTGATAGAGAAATAGATAGGCAAGATGGATATAACCGTTGCGTATTTTCATTCACTGCTGCGTTCAGATGTAGTGAAGCAGGATTTCGAGCAGATTCGTGCGGTAGGCGCGAGTAGCATCGTGTACGCTATTCATGAGCAAGAAGAGCCGCGTTGGTCGCGTGACCTGGAGCGTGGCTTCCGTCAGGCACACGACGCCGGATTGAAGGTGCATCTGAGCATGGGACGCTATGGCAACTTATTTGCGGGACCATCGCTCATGCCAAGCTGGTACACATTTCACCATCCACAGTCGCGTGTGAAGGATCGACACGGCAGATTTCACGACATTTCTTGCTTCAACCATGAGTCATTTCGCTCCTGGCTTTTCAAGGAGATTGAGCATTATTTAACTACCTATCCCATCGACGGTATTCTTATAGATGAGCCACGCGGACCCGATATCACTTGTTTTTGTTCGGTCTGTCGCGCCCTTTGTCCTGATGTCACTGACTTACCACGTTTTCGGCGGCGTTCAATGATCGACTTTCTCGGCGAATTGTGTGCATCGGTAAAGCAGGTAGATACACATATGAAGACGAGTATTGTCCTCTTGCCGCAAGACCTTGGGCAGATTGATGAGCTAGCTATGTTACCGCACCTGGATACGCTCGGTTGCCACCTGTTCTGGCAATTGCTAAATGAAGAGGTAACAATGCTGGATTCGTGGGGACAGACGGTTGTTGAGGCTGCACGGAGCAATAAGAAGCGCAGTCAGCTATGGATGCAAAATTTCAGTCTTGATGAACAAGGTGAACAGGAGTTAGAGCCATCGTTTGCTCGCTTGCTGAACGCCGACCCAGACGAAGTAGCGTGTTACTACTATTGGCGTAACAATATCAATCCTACGCACGTCTGGCAAACGACAAAAAAACTACTACGCCGTATTCCTCGTCGCCAGCTCTACTGGCAATCAACCATGCCCAGTATTCCCGTACCTCATATTTCTATAAGTGACAATCAAGGAATGGTGCAATA
>CAXTWV010000100.1:13580-14709 GCA_964248005.1 uncultured Ktedonobacteraceae bacterium
AGTCCGGGCGTTTCGTCCTTCTCTTCGTGATGAACGTTTTCGAGGATTTCGTGGAGGGCCTTGATTTGCGTGCGTGTTGTCTCCTCAGCATCTTTTGCTGTAAAAACAACTGCTTGCACACCAAGTGTGAGCAATGTGTAGGCGTCGGCCTCGTTCAGGTCGGGCTGGACATTGATGAGAGCTGGGAAACGTACAGCCTCACGTACCGCACGGTATTGTAACACTTCTTCAATACTCAGGTTGCCAACGTTGTTTGCCATCTCGAAGTCAAGCTGTACACCCGCGATACCATCAAACGCGGTCAGGTTGCGAATGAAGAGCGGATACATGTCGCCCTGACGCATGGGGACGGTAACGACAAATTCAAGGTCCTTGACATCGAGTGCCAACACACGAGCGGGCGCATCAAGTGACAACACAATATACTGGATACCAGCATCTTTGAGTTGTGTAAGGCTCTCACGGTCCAATTTCTCATAGCCACTGGTGATATGCAGACCCGTGACAACATTTGCGTTGACCGACTTTGAAGACTCGATTTCCTGCTTGAGTGTCTCAAGGAAACTGCTATCGTTGCCGTTCCATGTGAAGAGTAAGCCATCCGCTCCAGCTTTGAGCAGTGCCTCTGAACTGCCCGCCGTGATGGTGGGTAACTCGACGACAAGTGCGGCAGCGCGTGGCTTAAACTCGCCTTTATTTTTCCCTAAAAAGCCCATGCCGCCACCGCTTTGAGCGCGGCGTGCCTGCATGAACATATCGACTAATTTCGCCATTTCTGGTGTTCTCCTTATGGTAGCGCGAGTCGCGTGGAACATACGTTTTCGCGCTGATGTTTTCTCTTTAATATGTGTGCGAGGTAAACGGAATGGTTTCATTATATCACGAATTGTCGTCTTTATGACAGTAGTAAACATGGTATAGACAAACTTAGCATGACAGGGGCAAGCCCTGTCACTACTATACACAGATTGGCGTAGCAAGCTACGCAGTAGTGGTCAGTATAGTAGTGACAGGGCTTGCCCCTGTCATGCTGAGTTTGTTTTCCCTGCGATTTTTAAACCTACCCTACTCATCACTCCTACTCAACTTGCCCCTTCTGCATGCATCACTTATAATGTCGAGGTTCCTA
>CAXTWV010000101.1:0-10239 GCA_964248005.1 uncultured Ktedonobacteraceae bacterium
AGAATCTCTTCGATCTCGCGTTCATATTTATTTGGCATGATCGCACTGCTTCCTTCAACTTGCCAGGACACTCTTGATTGTAATGATACCAAGTTTTAAGCGTATAGACAAGTAGTTTGCATCTCAATTTTCTATTTTCTTCGCATTGAGCAGAGCTTTGACCTTTTCAGCAAGGTCAAGTGGATGAAAAGGCTTGGTGATATGCTGGGATGCACCGACATCTCTACTAATACGCTGATAGATATCTTCGGCGTGTGCCGTCATAATCATAATAGGAACATGTTGCGTAAGAGGATTCTGTCGCAAATAACGGCAGAGGCGATAACCATCCTCTCCTGGCATCATGACATCTAAAAGGATAAGATCGGGTACACGTTGCGACAACACCTGCTGGATGTATAATCCATTGCTCGCAAGGACGACCTCAAAACCATTCTGTTTGAGTACAAACGAAAGAATTTCCCGTACCTCTTTGTCATCATCAACTACTAGTATACTTTTTTCATACGACATGTACTCTCCTCCGAAATCCTGCTTCATCATAGCAAAGGTTGACGCATAAAAGCCCCTCTGGTATCATGTGTGTATCTATTAGAAATCATACAAGGAACGAACGTAAAAGAGGTGGCAAGCATGGTTAACGAGCCTCCTGCATGGTCAGTTGTTTTACAAGGCATTATCCGATCAACGCCTGAGCGGAAACGCCTAGCGTCAGCACTCGGTATGTCTGATATGACCCTTATACGCTGGGCAAGCGGTGAGTCTAATCCACAGCGTCCACACTTGATCCGTTTAATACAAGTACTCCAACCAAGGCACCGTGAAGAGATGGTGAATGCCTTTGAAGAGTACTATCCTGAAATTCATTCCTGGCTAAAAGGCGATATCACCGAAACGATTTCCTCTGAGTTCTTCGCTCACGTCTTAAATATACGTACCATGACAACGGAGAGTCTGCGCTTCTGGCGTATAAGCGACATGGTACTCAAGCAAGCACTGCTACAACTAGACCCCAACAATATTGGGATGGCGATCAAGCTCATTCAATGTATGCCTCCTAAAGATGGTAAAATCCGTAGTATCCGTGAATGTGCTGGAAAAGGTACACCACCGTGGACGGCTGATCTGGAACATGATGTACTTTTTCTCGGTCTTGAATCCATGTCTGGTTATGCCGCTGAATCACGCCACTTTGTCAATAACAACGATTTACGTAAAAATAAGACGGTACCCGCATATCAGGGCGAGTTTGAGATTAGTGCGGTTGCGCATCCCATTCACCTTGAAGGACGTATCGCTGGCTGTTTACTTGCGTCAAGCACACAGGAAGGATACTTCTCTCAGCAACGTGTCGCGCTCCTCGCTGCGTTTAGCGATCTTATTTCTCTGGCCTTCGACAAAAAAGACTTTTACAAGCCATCTCTGCTAGAACTACGTTTCATGCCACCACCAGAGGTGCAGAAACCGATTATAGCGACATTTCGAGAACGCGTTACAAAAAAGTTTCAGACCTCAGCTCGTAGTGGCTCTCGCCTCAGCAATCCAGAGGTCGAGCTTGAAGTCTGGCAAGAGATCGAAGACGAACTTCTCTCACTACCCGATGAGGATATAGGACCATATTCCGAATAGTATTTCCCTTTCATTGCCTTCATTCCGTTGAGAACTACGCCTGATCTATGCCATGCTTGCGCATAAGATAACGCAACTGATCGACCTTCGCAAAGCCGAGCAGTTCCGCTGCTCTTGTACGGTTATACTTTGCCATCTCTAACGCCGTGCGCAGCATGTGTTGCTCTACACGTTCGCTCACCTCCTCAAACGAAAAAGGACCAGTAGGTCGTGTCTCTAACCATTGTGTTAGTGGATCAAGCACACGAGTTGTGTGTATACTTGCGGAACCAACAATTTCATAGGGTAAATGACTCGACAGCAATTCGTCATTGCTGCTGAGAATCATCGCACGCTCAATCACATTCTTGAGTTCGCGTACATTGCCAGGCCAACTATACGCGAGCAAGAGTCGTTGTGCTTCGGGGTCTATACGGCGTACATTGCGCCCTAGCGACTTATTAAAGTCTTCTATAAAGCGCGAGGCAAACAGAAGAATGTCGTCAGGGCGTTCTCGCAACGGCGGAAGGACAATCTTGAGGACAGCAAGGCGAAAGTACAGGTCAGAGCGGAACGATCCATCCTTCATTGCTTGCTCAAGGTTACGATTGGTCGCGGCAAGCACACGCACATTAATTGTTACCTCTTTGTTTCCACCAAGACGAAAAAACGAGCGCGTTTCTAGCACACGCAAGAGTTTGGCCTGCATATCATGTGCCATCTCGCCGATTTCATCAAGAAATAGCGTACCACCTTCTGCGAGTTCGAGTAAGCCACGTTTCTGCTTTTTCGCATCAGTAAAGGCATATTGCTCATGTCCGAACAGTTCGCTCTCTAAAAGATGATTGGGGATAGCCGCGCAATTTAGTGGATGAAAAGGGCCAGAAGCACGCTGGCTTTGCTCATGAATAGCGTGCGCAACAACTTCTTTTCCTGTCCCACTCTCACCCATAATAAGAACTGAAGCGGTATCGCTACGTGCGACTTTGGCAACCATCTCAAATACGTCTCGCATACCCTTGCTATATCCTACGAGATAATTGAAGTGGTAATTGTCGCTCCGTTCGCGTCGTAGCTGTCGTAATTCGCGTGACATCGCACTGGTTTCAAGGACACGTTGGACAACAAGCAAGAGTTCCTCAAGATCAAACCCCTTGAGTAAATAGTCTGAGGCACCAAGCTTCATTGCCGCCACAGCGTTTTGCACGTCGCCATAGGCAGTCAGCATCACGACGGGCAACTCCGGTTCAAGCTTGCGAATATTCGCCAGCACTTCCAGGCCACTCAGCTTTGGCAAACGCACGTCAAGCAATACAAGGTCTATCGTGTATTTTTGCAGTTCTCGCAACCCGGCTTCACCATCAGCGGCAGTATAGACTTCATAATTACGTTTACGTAGATAGCGTGCAAGCTGATGTGGCAAATTTGGTTCATCATCAACAATTAGAATAACAAGACTCACCCTTTCATCCCCCCTACAAACATCTTTATTTCTCTTCCTCGACGACACTTGTCAACACGGGAAGACACACCGTCATGGTTGTTCCTTTACCAAGCTGACTTTCAACGGAGAGCGTGCCGCCATGATCTTCTATGAGCCGACGCGTGATGGGTAGACCCAAGCCAATACCATGCGCCTTCGTGGTAAAAAATGGTTGAAAGATGCGCTTGAGGGCATCAGGAGAGATGCCCACTCCTGTATCGGTCACGATTAATGTGAGCCGTTGCGGTGATTCGGTCGCATGTTTTAGTCTTTGTTCCGCGACTTGCTCTACCACCCGACACGTAACGGTCAGTTCACCACCTTCTGGCATGGCCTGTAGTGCGTTTGTATACAAGTTAAAGAGGACCTGCTCTATCTGTCCTGTATCTACCCAGAGTGCTGGAACGGTCTCATATACACGATGAACATGCACCTGAGCATCACTGTAATGCTTCTCCATAAGCAGTAGGACGTGATCGCTCAACGCGATTACATTACAGGTACTGCGATGAAGTTGACGTGGTTTCGCGAAGAGTAGCATATCACGAACGATAGCATCTAAACGCTCTACCTCTTTGAGCATGACCGTCGTTGACTCCTGGGCCAGTTCCACGCGAGATGGAGTTTCCTGTGTGGTGCTTTGCTCATCATCCGCAAGATCATCCACAAGCATTTGGATTGACGTTTTGATTGAGGCAAGTGGGTTACGTACCTCGTGTGCTACATTCGCCGCCATCTCGCCCAGTGAAGCCAGGCGGTCAAGACGGCGTTTTTCTTCTTCCAGACGGTGAACACTCGTCACATCAGTAAATGTAATTAAGGCTCCAACTTGCTTGCCTGCATCATTACATAGTGGCTGTATATCCATATCAAGAACAAGCTCCTGACCCTGTTGATCTGACGCGAGAAGTGTTCCTGCTTGTGCCTCGCTTTTTGACAGCACGTGCCGTAAAGCATCTTTGTGCAATGGAGACGACGCGGCATTCAAAAAATAGTGCTCATGCTCTGAGGAAGAGGGATGGACCTTGAGGAGTGTCTCAAGCGATTTTCCTATCACCTCCTGCGTTGAATAACTTAGAATAGTTTGTGCAGCCGTATTGAATGTTGTAATACGTCCTTGCATATCTATCGTGATTAAGCCGCTGGGGATACTCTCAAGAATCAAAGCTTTCAGACGCTGATCTTCCAGGACACGGCGCAGCAATTTGCGTGCTTCGTTTCGTGCCTCTACGACCTCTGCCACAAGTTGCATGTTTTCTAGTATCGCACTCGCTTGACTTACCACGACGTGTAGCAGCGTCGCCTCTTCACGTCGTAGCTTCCACGCCTGTTGATAGCCTCCTACGACGACTCCTAACACACGTGTCTCTGGTAAACGTTTTTCAGTCTGTGTTTTGCGTATTGAATGTCCTTGTCGAGCAAGCGGGCGCGACCCCACAAGAGGAAAGGCAAAAAATGTCTTTATGGTAGCGGGTATAAGCGGTAGCATATCCGCCGAAGGCGCATTCTTTGCATCACCAGGACGTTCAATTACAAGAGGAAGAGACGAGGATGCTTCATTAAAATATGCCAGAAGAGCTGTACATAATGCTGGTGTCATCCATGCAGCATGCTCTTCAGGCGATGAGAAAACCACCATATCACAGACATCGACCCGCGCAATTTCTCGCATACGCTGCATCACAATGGTACGCAAACGCTCCGCTTCATAAAGCGTGTAGGTCATTTGGCTGCTCAGCGTGGTCAGAAGCGACAATGTGTGAGTACGTTCACGATCACGCTCTAGCAAACGTGTGTTTTCTAATACAAGTGCCACAACGTCCGCGATTGCGGTTACAGCCTGTACGTCGTCAGGAGTCCAAACAGATGCGAAATTGCCCTTTTCACGCTCATGAGAATCCGTATCAACGTTACCACGAATGGCAACCAGTACACCAATGCAACGCTGTCTATACATGAGTGGGGCGACAACACGAGTGGGAGTAAGCACAGGAAAGGCAGTAGAGGTTTGTGTACGCCACACTTGCGCCTCTAACACATCGCTATCGAGCGCAACAGGATTAATGTGTACCACAGAGAGCAGGGCCGCCGACCATCCTGGTTGCTCATCATATGTTCCAGAAGCGAATTGAAGTGTTTCGCCCACTTTTTGATAGAGGAGGACACAACGACATCTAAGGAGATGTGCTAATCTTTTAGGGAGACTATCACGTAGTGTGCGATAATCAATAATAGCACTACACTCATGTACAAGTGTTGACACGCTATCAGCTAAAGAAATACATGTATCCAATTGTTCCACTTCCAACATCACCTTACCTCAGTCTTCACTACCACCACTTCCACCAAAAAAACTCAACAGCGTTTTGCTTCCTTCTATACTATAGCAGATATTGCTCTATATTACTGCAAAACTACGAATCAATAAGAAAATTGTCACAAGAAATAGAGCGAACAGCGCGTAGTACAACGGCTATAAGAATTGCTTGTTTGGCTTGCAAAGAAGCAACGTATATGAGAAAATGCAGTCACTATTTTATGATAGTGCCATAGTCAAAATATTCACGCAGCGGTTTAAGAGGACACTCATGAAAGACATAAAACAAATGGACGAGGGGCAGGAGGTTCAGACGCCAAAAGAGCCGGACCCGCTCCTCACATCTCCAAATCACCAAAGGGTGTTACGCGCACTCTTAATCCAACGCCTGGCATCAATTTTAGGTATTCTTTCACTTGGTGTGCTGTATTTATTTTTATCAGACAAGATAATACCTCCGTTCATTCCAAAATGGCTTCCTCTTTTACTTGAAGGCATCTTGGTACTACCACTTGTCTATTCTCTGATTATGCGCCGCCGCCTCTCACAAAATTTTATTCGTACTCTCGGCTTTCTTCTGGCTGGTATCGCCACATTCGCGGTTGTCGCAAGCATAGTATTGCTCCTTTCTACGTTACCAGCACGAGCAGCGAAGGATTCAATAAGCCTTGTTCGCGATGCTGCCATTTTATGGATATCAAATATTCTTATATTCGGACTATGGTATTGGGAACTTGATGGAGGCGGTCCCCTCAAACGTCATAAAGCAGGACATAAAGCCATAGACTTTATGTTTCCACAACAGGTAGACGGGGACACAGATGGCTGGGCACCACATTTTATTGATTATGTCTTCCTCGCGTTCAATACCGCGACAGCCTTCAGCCCAACAGATACACCGCCGTTGAGCCGTTCAGCGAAAGTACTGATGATGATTGAGTCGATTATTTCACTGGTTATTGTCGCAGGCATAGCGGCACGCGCAATCAATATTCTCGGCTAGGGTCGAAACGAGACTTCATCGCTCTGACTTTCATCACTCCGCTTCACTACACTTCGTGAAGGTGTTGTCGAGGCTACTTCGCGTCCAGCTTTGAAGACGTGAAGGCGTGCTGGAAGAAGACGTAGTGCTTCAAACGCGGACGGTGCATCGAGCACAAGAAAGTCTGCCGGCTTCCCCTCTTCGATACCATAACGGTCCTGGATACGTAATGTTGTAGCGGCGCGTGTGGTAATCAAGTCTAGTATATCGTTGATCTCTTCAGAACCACTCATGTGACATAACAGCAGTGCCAATTGTGCAGCCGCGAGCATATCGCCCTTCCCCAGTGGAAACCACGGGTCCATAATCGAGTCATGACCGAGTGAGACATTAACACCTGCTTGCAAGAGTTCTTTGACGCGTGTGATACCGCGTCGTTTAGGGTAGGTATCGAAGCGGCCTTGCAAGACGACGTTATCAAATGGATTGGCAACCACATTGACCTGTGCTCTTGCGAGTAAGCCCATCAGTTTGAATGCATAGGCGTTATCATAGGAATGCATAGCTGTACAATGACTGGCGGTTACGCGTCCCTGCCATCTTCGCTCTATCGTGTCGGCTGCCATGACCTCTGTAAAGCGTGACAGTGGGTCGTCTGTCTCGTCACAGTGGCAATCAATATCGCGGTTGAAGGCTTTGGCAAGCTCAAACACAAAGTGAACATCCTCAACACCCATGTCGCGTGTCGATTCATAGTGTGGAATACCACCAACGATATCGCAACCAAGCTCCATAGACTCGCGCATCAATTCGCGTCCATTTGGAAATGAGAGAATACCATCTTGAGGAAAGGCTACAAGTTGTAGATCACAGATATCTCGCACCTCTTCGCGCACTTCTAGCAGTGCTCGTAACGCGGTAAGCTTGGGATCACACACATCGACGTGACTACGAATATGCAGTGTTCCCTGAGCCACTTCCCAACGAATTGCTTCGAGCGCACGCCGCTTAACATCCTCATGAGTAAGGCTAGGTTTGCGTTCACTCCAAATCTGAATGCCTTCTAGCAAGGTGCCACTTGTGTTGTAGCGTGGTTGTCCGACTGTCAACACGGCATCGAGATGCACATGAGAATCGATCAATGGAGGAACGACGAGTCGTCCAGCAACATCAAGCGTTTGTGTTGCACTTGCTGAGGAAAGGTCTGGAGCCACACGTACAAAGTGTCCTTTTTCGATAGCAATATCTACCAGACCGTGATGGCGGTGCAGTTGCACATGTTGAAGCAGAAAATCATACGCCATACAATGTTCCTTTAATAAATAAAAATGATGATACATGCTCTACACAACGGACGCCCACGAGGGGCTACCTTACTATACTACCATACGCATTTCACCCGTCTTATATAGTAGGGTAGCCGCTTGTGGGCGTCCGTTTATCTCCACTGGACGTTATATGAGAAATTGTGTACAATGAGAGTAGCACAAATATGTACGTAGTATCCACACGCAAGGCAAACGCAATGAAGCGACCGATGTGATGATGTGCAAATCATCATGTCGGTCGCTTCTTTATTAGCAAAGAAATTCCTACATGCAGTGTTCTTGCTCATACGTGGGATGACAAGAAATCCATGATAGATGAATTCATATTTGTAGTTCCTTACGTCTAACCGGAGGTTTGTATGTCTTCTAAAGCCGACACGAATCAGCAGCTTCTTTCTACTCTGTCAGACGATGAAACATCTGCGGTAGGGCAACTTCAGAAAGAGAATGTTGAGTTACAGCACGCGCTTGAGATACGGACACAAGAAAATGTCTTGCTCAACGAGGTACTCTCAACGGTCGGCTCAACGCTGAGACTAGATGACGTGTTGCATCACCTTGTGGACATCGTTGTCCGCGCAACTCAATGCCAGATGGCATTTATTTATATGTATAATAAGGAAAAAGAGCGTCTTGTCCTTGCTAGCACCACACAGGCTCATAAGCATCTTGTTGGCAAGATCGACATGGGGCTAGGTGAGGGTATCGCGGGCTGGGTTGCCTTGCATCGGACACCCGTATTTTTAAAAGATGAGGCAATGGACGATCCGCGCTTCTATTATTTTCCAGAGTTGGAAGAAGAAAAGTTTCAGTCTATCTTGACAGTCCCAATTGTCACGAAAGACCGCAATTTGCTTGGTGTCATTACACTACAGGCAGTTGCACCACATGAGTTCACAGAAGACCATCACAGGTTCGTGAGCAACATCACGGCACTTGTAGCAAGTGCGATAGAGAATGCGCAACTCTACGAAAACACACAACGCAAATTGAGCATCTTGACCTCCCTGTCGGTGCTCAGTCAAACCATTAGCTCAGGCTTGTATCTCGATGATATGTTACGTTCACTGGCAACCTTAACCGTGCAAATTATGGAGGTTGATCTGTGCGTCGTTATGCTGATGGATCAGTCACGTGAGCGTGAGACAGAGGCAGCACGGCATGTCAGACGACTTGTAGTTCGTGCAACCTCACCTAACCTCAATGATCGCGCGAGTTTTCAGTCAATTGATGTTGACCGTACTATCCTGGAGCAGTTGAATGGGCTACACGAAGTAGCACTCCGTGCGGATCGAGGACAGAGCAGTGATTACGCTACAATGAGCGAGTATGCACTTTCGCGCCTGAATCCGGTACAGGATACTCCATACAAAACGCTGATCTCGGCTCCACTTGTCGCTGGTACAGAGCATCTTGGACTCATCAACTGCTATTCGAGCAAGCCACGCCGCTATACCATCGAAGATCAGACGCTGCTTACGACCATTGCGAATCAGGCAGCGATTGCGATTAAAAATAGTCATCTGGTCAACCAACTAGCTCAGAAAAATCTTGTCAAGGGCTTCTTTGATGATCTTCTTCATGGCACACCCGATACAGAAGATTCGCTCAGGCAACGTGCGAGTTTTCTCGGCTGCGATCTCACACGCTCTCATGCGGTTGTCATTATCGAAACTACACATGTAGAGATGCGTAAAAGCGAAAGTAGAGCCTTGTCGTCCCTTGAGGGAAAAGAAAACCAGCGCATTCAGGATGGTGTCGGAGAAGACGGACACGCACAAGGCATACATGTACAAGCGATGTATAAACGTATCGCCGGTATCTTTCGCCGTCGCATTCAAGATAGCTATCCCGGCTCGCTCCTCTACGAACATGAAAATTTGCTGACCTGCATTGTCTCGCTGAGTAAAGACCCAACTGGAAACCGCTTGAAAACATGGTTGTTTGAGCTAGCACGGCAAATGCATAACGAATATGGAGTCCAACTTGCTATTGGTATCGGCAATACCTGTCAAAGTATTAGCGACTATAGACGTGGGTTCGCAGAGGCAAATGAAGCGATACAGATGGGGCAGAATTTGCAAAAGGAAGGGGAAACAGATACACAACCACTGGTGACACATTTCAACGATCTGGGTGTGTATCGCTATCTCTATAAAATCGCACGCATGGACGATTTGCGCGATGTGTATCAAGATCAAATCGCCCTTATCGACAGCTACGATTCGCGCAAAAACACTGATCTCCTCGATACGTTGGAAGTCTACCTCGAATGCGCGGGTAATTTGACAAAGACATCCGAGCGACTCTTTGTACATCGCAACACGCTCATTCAACGTCTTGACCGTTTGCAATCTCTATGTGAGATTGACCTACAAGAGCGCGGCAACTGGCTTACACTACAAATTGCGATTAAGGTCTATAAACTGCGTTCGGGCAGTATTTAAAGGAAGCCTAGGAGTGGGGGGGGGGCAGGGGGTTGGGGGGGTGCTGTGTGTGGGCGAGGGGGGGGGGGGAGCGG
>CAXTWV010000101.1:10249-13410 GCA_964248005.1 uncultured Ktedonobacteraceae bacterium
TGTCACTACTATACAACCCTTTGGCGTGGCTCTGCCATGCCGTTTCGCGTATAGTAGTGACAGGGCTTGCCCCTGTCATGCGCCCCACAACTGTCATGACTCCCTCTGCTTCTCCAGCACTCGTTTCAACACGCCTAGAAACGCAATCGTCCCAAACCACGCTGCCACAAGTACCCAACGCCCTTTATCACCTGTATTCTGCATAGCCTACTTCCTCTCCCCTACGGCGTTCTCCCCTTTCACATTCTCCCACTTACGCCCATTCTTCCAGTACGCCTCGATATTTTCCAGATTTCGACCGTTCGTCTCTGGCACAAGGAACCAGCAGAACACGAATGCGCCAATCGCGAGCAAGGCATAGAGCCAGAAGGTAAACGGCTTACCAATCACATCAATCAACGAAAGGAACGTGATACTGATGAGCAGATTACCACCCCAGTTTGCCACCGTCGAAATGCTCCCACCCGTACCACGTAAACGTGTCGGGAATAACTCCGAACTTAACAACCAGAAGACGGGACCCATGCCAACCGCGAAGGAGATGATGTACAGTAACAGAGCAATCAGAATCAGCACACCGACATTGTTCGGGCCAATCAGGAAGATGATGCCCATTGCTATCAGTGCAACCGCCATCCCAATACACCCGACAAGTAGCAATGGTCGTCTTCCAACACGGTCTAATAACAGAATTGCAGCAATCGTCCCAAGCACGTTCACAACACCCACAACACTCGTCGCCAAAATCGCGCCTGAGGCCGACTTAAAGCCTGCATAGCCAAAAATGGTTGGTGCATAATAAATGACCGTGTTAATACCCACAAACTGCTGCAATAATGCCAATCCCACACCTACGACTAATGCTATCGACAAGCCAGAGCGGATAAACGTGCGAAGCGAAGGCGCACTGCCATCTTTGACCGCGGAACGAATCGACTTGAGTTCATTCTCTTTAGCGTCTGGTGCAAGATGGTCCAACGCCTTCTCTGCCTCGTCCCAGCGATCTCGTCCCGCCAGCCAGCGTGGAGTTTCCGACAGGAAAAACATGCCAATCAATAAGGCAATACCTGGAATGGCGGCAACAGCAAACATCGGACGCCACCCTAGATTGACACTCGCGAATGCAAGATCGATCCAGTAAGAAACGGCAATACCAACAGTCACAGCAAGTTGGTTAAAGGTCACAAGACCACCGCGCAACTTTGGTGGAGCCATCTCCGCGATATACATCGGTGACACAAAAGAGGCTACGCCTATAGCAAAGCCAACGATAACACGGCAGACAATAAACAAGGCCAGATTTGGCATCACTGAGGTCAGAAGTGCTCCTACTGCGAAAATGATAGCCATCACAATAAGCGTCTTTTTACGCCCAATCGCATCGCTTAATCTTCCTCCAACGGCGGCACCAAGAATCGCTCCAACAAGAATCGAACTAACAGCTAGCTCTTCAGTAAATGAGGTAAGAGCGAAATCCTTTTTCAAAAAGAGTTCGGCACCTGATATCACTCCTGTGTCATAGCCGAAGAGCAATCCCCCTAACGCTGCAATCGCCGCAATACCATACACTGCTGCCGGACGATGTGCTTTTCCAGAGGGGTTCACATCATCGTGAACACTGCTTTGAGTGGTTGCCATCTCCATTTCCTTTCAACGGATGGTGAGTCAAGCATTTCTTTGTTCTTGAGTCTTTTTCATACAAGAGGCGTTACACAAGCGGTAGTGTTATAATACAAAGACACCTATGGTTAGTATGTTGTGTGACTCCCTTGTAATACGGAAAAAGAGTACAAAGAAGTTTCTACTTTTCGAGAGGAGTTTTCCAAGTCATGAATGCTTTTCAGATGATTGGTTCGCTGAACCGTCAGCAGCGCAACACGTTTACCGCTAGCTTTTTGGGCTGGACGTTAGACGCATTCGACTTCTTCCTCGTTACCTTCGTCACTGTGCGTATCGCGAAAGACTTCCGCGTGGCGTTGCCGTTAGTGCTTTTCGCGGTCACACTGACACTTATCATGCGTCCCCTCGGCGCACTGATTTTCGGCATTCTCGCCGAGCGTTTTGGGCGTCGTCTACCGCTCATGATCGACATCATCTTCTATTCGATTATCGAACTGCTCACGGCATTCTCTCCAAATTACACTGTTTTCCTTATCCTACGCGCTCTATTCGGCATTGGTATGGGGGGTGAATGGGGACTTGGCGCGTCACTCGCAATGGAGGCATTGCCAACAGAGTCTCGCGGCTTCTTTTCAGGTGTGCTACAGCAAGGATATGCCTTCGGTTATCTCGTTGCTGCCATTGTCTACTATCTGGTCTTCCTTCTTGTGCCTACGCCTTCTATAGCGTGGCGTGTCATGTTCGCTGTCGGTGTCATACCTGCCCTACTCGTCGTGTTCATTCGTCTTGGCGTGCCAGAGTCGCCGGTCTGGGAACATCAGCAGGCGTTGCACAGGGAACGTGGTGTGAGCTTATGGCAAGGCATGTGGAACGCGATAAAAAGTCGGTGGGTCCTCTTTCTCTATGTCGTTCTGCTCATGACCGCCTTTAACAGCCTTTCGCATGGCACGCAGGATAATCTGCCCACCTTCCTACAGGCACAACTCAAACTTGGCACGGGTGCGACCTCGTTAATTACGATTATCGCCAATATCGGAGCGATCATCGGAGGCATGATCTTTGGCTTCTACTCACAACGTTGGGGTCGCCGCCGTGCCATCATCATCGCTTGTATCTTGGGTCTTTTCATGATTCCGCTCTGGTCTGGTTTAGTACGTATTCCAGGTATTGGGCTACTCACCTCTATCGCTATTGGTGCCTTCTTGCTCCAATTCATGGTACAGGGAGCGTGGGGCGTTGTCCCAGTTCACCTGAACGAACTCTCACCAACCGATGTGCGCGGCACGTTCCCTGGCTTTGCCTACCAGTTTGGCAACCTGCTCGCCTCGTTCATAGTCACGCTTGAGGCTATTGTAGCGCAAAATCTTGGCACAGTAAGAACGCCCAATTATGGGCTAGCACTCGCCATATTCTCAACCTGTGCCTTTCTTGCGGTCATTATCTTTGCCGCTATTGGACGAGAGGCGAAAGGTATCGAGTTCACACAAGCCGACGAAGAAGAGTTCGCACCAAGTGGTGGACTTAGGGAAGCAGTTGATTAG
>CAXTWV010000101.1:13510-14673 GCA_964248005.1 uncultured Ktedonobacteraceae bacterium
ATTAGACCACTTCTCCACTCTCATCTGGCTCTGGACGATCAACGAAACGATCAGCTTTTTTGTTATTATGCGTGGGGGATACCAACTCCTGGTATCCCTCCACCACATGTTCAGCTAAAGGGCTACTTGGCTCAGTTGGCTGTACCACACGCCACGAACGTTGCCCTGGCGCGTCATCTGGCAGTATCAGCCCTTCCGTCCCCATCGTATTCATCACTAGCATGTTCTGTTGCGCTAATGATTGATGTGGTACATATGAATAAAGTGGTAAATCCATCTCTTGCAATTGCTGTGTAATATGTACAGGGATATGTCCGTACTGCACACATGCATCGTGTACAGCTTGTAACAATTCCTCTTCTGAAAGGTCAAAAATCGCATCGAGTAGATGCAGCAAATTCATGCCACGATTGAGCATCACCACGCGTCCATGTACAAGCCGTTCCAGCAAGCCATTCATACGCTGCTCTTGCTCTATTTCGTGCATCTGTCGTGTAATATCGGCAAGCGGCAACATATCAAGCCGCCGACTAAGGAAATCCACCACGCTCGCCGTATCACCCTCTTGCCATTTCTGTAGCAATTCTAAACACAAACGGCCTTCATACTCTTTAGAGGTTTTAGCGATACTCAATACACGGCCCTTGCGTTCACATATCCAGCGTGCATGAAGATAGTACACGGCATCAGCAACTGAAAATGTCTCAAAGCGTTTCTGCCCATGCATGTCCTGTAAAAAGCGAAAACTTGCCTCGAACTCTTCCCGCATCGCTGCAAATGCAGCTAATTTTTGCTCAATTAAGTCAGCGAGTTCCTCGCCCTTCTCAGTATTCTTCATCTGTTTCTCCTGACTGCTATTCTCTCCATGTATCACGACCTAGCTTACGAATTCGTTGCGTGTAAGGGGAAACCGCTCTGGAAAACGGCTATCATTGTGCGCCATAAAACAGTATACTATCAACAGACCTGTCACATTCGACCTTGGAGAAAGACAGTCGGCCCTCATGAACTTAGACAAGCGAATATGGTAACGGCGGTAGGGGCAGCAATTCATTGCGCCCAAAGATGGGGGCCGTGGGGCAAACGCTCCCACAACGCCTCTCGTGCCAACGTGAACCCCTCCCCACCCATCTTTGGGCGCAATGAATTGCTGCCCCTACCGA
>CAXTWV010000102.1:0-6835 GCA_964248005.1 uncultured Ktedonobacteraceae bacterium
GATTTATTACAGGCTGAATGTTTTCGCAACGCGGAATAACCACATCTTGTTTTGTTCCGAGTGAGGGATCATTGACACTTGTAAGGTCGCCATAATCCTGCGTACCTGTTCCTGGTCCCAGCGTGATATGTTGGATAGCAGAACCTGTCACTGTGCGTCCGAAGTTTGCGAAGGCGATCAGTTCTTGTTCGTTCAAATCGGTGTAGACTGTACCTGCCAAGTCTTTTACAAGTTGTGGTATGTCTACAAGCAGCTTGTCAATTGTCAATTTCTTTTTCAACGCTTCCAACACCTGTTGTTGACGTTGTGTGCGCCCAATGTCGCCAATCAGGTCGGCGTGACGCGAACGTACATATTCCAGAGCTTGTGACCCGTTGAGGCGTTGTAAGCCTGGAGCAAGCGAGATACGTTTGAGGGCGTAGGGATCATTGGGATTTGCGCCATCACCCGTATCGTCGGGATAACTATCATCGACAATAGGGTGTATCACGTCAACATCAACGCCGCCGAGCGTGTCGATAACCTTTGCGAAGCCGCTCAGTCCCACCCATGCGTAGCGGTCAATGGGAATACTATAATCTTTTTCTATCGTAAGCCTTGCAGCACGGACGCCATCGTCGAAGCTAGTATGTTGTGTCGCACCCAGGAAAAACGCCTGATCAATTTTATGCATACCACCTATTCCTGGCACTTGTACCCACGAGTCACGGGGAATGGAGACCATTGAGACACTGCCTGTCACCGTATCAATATGCACGACCATCATTACCTGCGTAAGCACATCTGGGAACGTATATTTCCCATCGTTATCGCTTCCCATAAGTAAAATATTCCAGGCACGACCCATAATGACATTGTATGAAGGCGTGGCGTTCAATGCTGGCTCTTCCACGCTGCGACGCACAGGATGAATAAACTGCTTTAACGGTGCGTGAATATTGGTGTTGTAGTAGGAATAACCATACACGAGGACACCGCCTGCAACACATAGAAAGAGAAGCCATATAATAAGTAGTATTCGAGAAATGTGCTTTCGACGTGTGCCCTTTTTCTTTATCGGTTGCATCATCATCGGCACGATAACTGTCTGCTGTGTATCAGGCTTATTCTGATAAATACTCATGGGAATCGTACATATCTGGAAAAGCGCATCCCTGCTCTTTTGCAAGCGTGTGGGTAGACTCGGATGCTGAACTGTTGCAACATCATCCAGGAAAGGCTGTTTTTGTAGAGGCAAAGCCTTGTACTGACGCGAGAATGCGGATACAAGATGAGCTTTCTTGAATGAAACCGCGCTTTTCGTTTTGCTGCGCACTGACCATTTTCTCTGTTGCTTGTCCTGCATTCTGTTTATTCCCCTACGTTTGTATTTTGTGCGGCCTGCATTTCTGTAGGGACCGATTTATTGCGTCCTCGTTGGTATGCAAGAATGTTGGAGATTGTGGAAACGTATTCTATATCCTTCAAACATATCTAATTTGGGCAAAGAACGTGATAAATCGGTTCCTACATGCCTCTGGGATTAGTATAGCGACTCAAACCAAAAGCATTGTCGTCAGGCATGCATGTTGGAAGATGATACAATACCTTATAAATTATTTTGAGTACCACGCTTCTCGGAAGGACATAAAGTATGGACATTGAACGCATTCAACAGGCATTGCAGGACGAGCATATAGATGGCTGGCTCTTCTATGATTTTCGTAAATCGAACCCTATCGCCTATCAGGTGCTGGCCTTGCCTCGACAGGATATGTATACACGTCGCTGGTTCTATTTTGTGCCAGCACAGGGCACGCCAACCGCGATCATCAGTGCAGTCGAGTCGCATGTTCTAAGTTCACTCACAGGCACACGGCTTGTGTTTCGTACATGGGAAGAGATGCAGCAGCATGTGCGTAGCCTGCTTCATTCAGGAATGCGGGTCGCAATGGAATATTCGCCAATGAATGCCATACCCTATATCTCGCGTGTGGATGCTGGTACAGTTGAACTGATACGCTCGTTTGGTGTTGAGGTGGTGAGTTCCGCGAATCTCTCGCAACGCTTTGTCGCGCAATTGACTGATGAGCAGATTGAGAGCCATCGTGAAGCGGGCCGTCGTCTCATTGCGGCGAAAGACCAGCTCTTTGCCGAACTGACGCACGATTTGCATATCAGTACAGAACTTGACGAATATATGGTGCAACAACGTTTTGTATCTCTGATTCAACAAGCTGGCCTGATCACACCTGAACCGCCAATTGTTGCGGTAAACGCCCATAGCGGCAATCCACACTATGCACCAACACAGGAACACCATACACCTATTGTCCGTGGCGATTTGATTCTGTTCGACTTCTGGGCAAAGTTGCCGCAAGATGGTGCCATCTTCGCCGATTATACGTGGATGGCGTTCGCGGGAACACGCGACGACATTCCACAGAGGCAACGTGAGGTATTCGAGATTGTGAGTCGCGCACGTGATACAGGCATCGCGTTTGCGCGAGAACGTCTAGCGGCAGGTGAGCGCGTAGAGGGTCGCCAGGTCGATGATGTCACACGAGCGGTGATCACGAAAGCAGGGTATGGGGACTACTTTGTACATCGTACAGGGCATAACATCGCAACCGTCGATCATGGCAATGGAGCGAATATCGACAACTTCGAGACACAGGATGAGCGTGTGCTGCTCACGAATACATGCTGCTCTATCGAACCTGGAATTTACCTCCCCGAATTTGGTGTACGTAGCGAGATTGACCTGCTGATACACGCGAACGATGCCGAGGTGACAGGCGTCCCAGCGCAGAAAGAGATTGTGGCATTGCTTCAATAAAATAAAACAGCCCCATTATCGCATATGCGATAATCGGGCAGGAGTATTTTATTGAAGCAATGGTGTAGCTCTTAGGCCCTTTGTACATATTCTGTGCGTGTCTCTCTTTGAAAAGCAATTGCGCCGAGCAGAAATCCGTAGAGGAGAAGCGGAATGAACGAATAGAGAAAGCCTCCAAAATCAAGTTTCACATGGTTGATGATTGCTCCAAAGAGCACACGGACAATAATCCAAAAGATCACACCTGTCGCGGCACCGAGCAACAGGGAACGTCCCAATGTGATTTCCCTTTTACCTTCAATCGCACCAAAGACGACGCCGAATATGCCTCCCAGCACAATCAGCAGGAAAAAGCCAACGAACTTTCCCGCGTCTTTACTATCGAGCGCGAGCCAGACGGCAGGTGTATGAAGCAGACCGCCGGGACCATAGTCTGTAAAAAAGAGGATGGCGAGTAGTAGCCCGGCGAGCAGTCCTGCAATCAGTCCGTTAAGTATACGTTGCATAATGTTATCTCCTTATGAGCTTTCGTTACACCAACCAACGCACGATCCGCATAAAAGTCGTATTACTCGTCATTAAATGCAGATGTGGTGCAATCCATTGGTCAAAACCTAGACGGCGACCAGATGGAAATGCAACAAAAACGACCGAGAGCAATATAAGCATGCCATAGGTCCAGTACCATTCTCCAGGCGCGACTGCGAGACCAACGTACAGTTGTACTGTCAGCACGAGTGCTAGTAAGGCACCTAAACGACTAAAGATGCCAAAGAGAAGGCTTATGGAGACTAATAATTCGGCTATGAACGTTGCTGCTCCTAAGAGGATAAAATTTGGCAGAAAAACATGCTGAATAATAAAAGTATAGCCCGGTATAAAGGTGTATTTTCCCTCTTCAACCACGTAGCCATGCAGCCCTGCGAAATCAGGTGGCAATTTCCAGAAGAGTTCCTGAAACCAGAGATAGCCAAAGAAAATGCGAACGAGTGCCAACGTTAGTAAACTTCCTTCGCCAAGTGTAATAGGAGCAGATGTTGCTGTTATCATAGGCTCGTGCGCTACTACTTTTGTGCGATTTTGCTTCCATGCTGATGGTAAGATGCTCATACGTCCTCCAACTTTGCTTGAGATCGAGAAATGTTCTCCATGTGCAACACGTTCACGTCGTGCGTTTTTTTCTCCTATGTCGATCCGGGAGAAGGATAGTACAAAACAGTACTGCCATTCATGCCAGTTATGGAAATCATAAAATTTTGTAAACTACAGCACAGCAATTTTACATAAGCGTTGACAAGAAGCTTGTCTCCCTATTAAAATGTAAGCATGTAACAAATTACATCCCCTTAACCGTTTGCTCCCTTCATTGGGTAGGATACTAGAGTTGTGGTACATGGCAGTAGGCATAGATGATAGCACATACGACGATACAGCAACAAACTCTGCTCCAGCGGTGCTTGTGCAGAACTTGAGTTTCCGTTATCGTGCCTTTGACGATGATCCTGATGATGACACAAAGACTACTGTGTCAACGTCAACCACAGAGCAAGCATTAGCTATCAAAGACATTTCTTTCAGTTTGCCAAAGGGCGAATTGTTGCTCATTGCAGGTCCAAGTGGGTGTGGCAAAAGTACGTTGCTGAAATGTCTGAATGGCCTTATTCCTAATAGTTACAAGGGTACACTGACGGGTGACATCCAACTTGAGGGCCGTTCAATTCCTGGTCTGGCTTTGCGAGACTTAGCGCAACAGATTGGGACAATGCTCCAGGACCCTGATAAACAGATTATCGGCAGCACGGTTGAGCAAGAAATCGCCTTCGGGATGGAGAACCTCGATACGCCACGTGCGGAGATGCGTGAACGTATTTCTGATGTCCTCACACGCTTACACCTGGAACACTATCGTAAGCAAGCAACACACGCGCTGTCCGGCGGTCAACGTCAGCAAGTCGCGGCAGCGGGTCTGCTGGTGATGCAACCCTCTATTTTTCTTTTTGACGAACCATTCGCAAATCTTGATGCACGCGCAATCGACGAGCTAGAAGGCTTAATCGCGGCTTTGCGCAAAGAGGGACACACGATTATTCTTGTCGAACATCGCGTCGAGGAAGCACTGACGCTTAAGCCAGATAAAGTATTGCTCATGCGCGATGGGACCCAGGTATTCTTCGGTGCTACTGATGCATTCTTAGATTTTGCCGACCCCACACAAGTCAAGTTGCCCGTTGAGGCCACATTACGCGTTTTGAATAATGTCGCAGATGCACGTACTCAACTTGTTCAACCTATCACAACACGTCATGAAAATAATGAGACACTAGCACAGCAGAACGATCCTATACTGTCATTCGAGAATGTACATTTTCGCTATTCGAGCTTTTCAGAAGAGATATTGCATGGTATCTCCTTTGATGTACACCCAGGCGAGACTATTGCGTTGCTTGGGCCTAATGGCTCTGGAAAAACGACGTTGGTAAAGCAGGCACTCGGTTTATTGCGTCCAACAAAGGGGGCAGTACGTTTGTATGGCGAGGCGACACGTCAACTTAGCGTGGCGCAAGTCGCGGCACGTATCGGCTATGTCTTTCAAAGTCCCAGTGCGATGTTGTTTGCGCCAACGGTACAAAAAGAGGTGAGTTTCGGTCCAGAAAATATGCGTTTTTCGCCCGAACGTGTCTCCTCACTTGTGCAACAAGCCGAGAATGCTCTGAATGTTGCAGAGTTCACGGACCGTTCGCCATTCTCGCTCAGCTTTGGACAACAAAAGCGTGTTGCTATCGCCTCTATCCTTGCTATGCAGAGCAAAATATTGTTGCTCGACGAACCTACAGCTGGTCAAGACTATCGTTCATATATCGCGTTTATGGAATATTTGCGCAACCTGCCAACGCTTGAGGCTCTGTTGTTTATTACTCATGACCTCGATCTCGCGTTGCGTTATACGCAGCGTGTCTTGCTTTTGAAAGAAGGAAATCTCGTTGCTGACGGGCCACCGTTGCAGGTATTAGCGGACACAAAACTGCTTGATGCTTGTAATCTCCGTCCAACATCACTGCTACGTTACTTACTCAATTCATCAAAGAAATAGGATACCTGTAGGGACCGATGTATCGCGTCCTTGTTGGCGATCAGTTGTCAGGAGGACGCGATAATTGGTACATCCGCTCAATACATAGGGACCGCACATTGCTTCGCTCGTGCTGAGGACGCGATACATCGGTCCCTACAGGTAGTCTTATCATTGTGTTAATCGAAAGGAGGTTGAACACGCAACTCTTTTCCGTTGTCCTTGTATTAACTTGTGTGATAAAGCAGACTATCCAGAAAGGATACTCTCAATGGCAGTACGACAAGAACGTTCAAGCGTAGAGGCGCGTCAGTCACTCTGGTCTTTCGATGTGCGTAAAGTTGTGTATTCGGCATTAGGTATCGCGCTCTATGCGATCCTGAGCATTATCTTCAACCTCGTACAACTTCCTAACGCTGGTGGTGGTGCGATTGCTCTTCGTCCTGGTATTGTTATTCCGTTATTATTCGGTGTACTCTTTGGACCGATTGTCGGTCTCCTTGTCGGTGGTCTCGGTAACATCATCGGCGATTTGATCAGCTATCATAGTTTTTACTGGAACTGGGACCTTGGCAATGCACTTATCGGCTTCATCGCAGGTTTGGTCGTGATCTATACCGCTGGACGCTATCGAAATAGTCGTGCCATTATCTATGCGGAAGTTGCCAGTGCTATCGCTATTATTGTAGGTATTGGCTTCGCAGCCTATAACGATGTTTGGGTTTCTAAGATCAGTTTCGCGGCAGCTACTAGCGAATTTATCACTGCTGGCATACCCGACCTGATTAACGGACTCATTCTCCTCCCCATCTTGATTGTCGCCTATAACGCAGCAACACGAGCAAGAGGGCGTGGATAAAAGAAATTTCCGGTGTAGACACGCCTGCGCGTTGATAGGGCTCCGGGGGACCCCCGCAAATTTTTTTGGACAAGGTTAGACAAGCTTT
>CAXTWV010000102.1:6845-11579 GCA_964248005.1 uncultured Ktedonobacteraceae bacterium
ACACCCTCCCCCGATAAAACCGCACGCGTGTCTACACCGGAAATTTCTTTGGAACAAGGTAAGACATGCTTATTAACTTTCCTTACATTAAGCGAGACTCGCCCGTGCATCGGTTGGACCCGCGCACCAAACTGGTGATGCTCTTTGCCTTTATTTTCGCGATTACACAATCATCAAACCTATGGTTTATTCTTGGCGGCCTTGTTCTTGCGTGCGTGTACTATAGTCAGGCGTATCTCACGTGGGCCGAGACAAAAACGGCATGGGGCTATATTATTGTGCTCGCGTTGATGCTTGTTGTGGTGAACTACTTTGTGACGGCGGGTGCGGTTGTACAGGGCGTAGACCTCACCTACGAGCATGTGTTATTTCGTGTCCCTTTCTTCTCGCTTATCGCTAAACCTCCTTTTATTGGTCCAGGCCATCTCACATTGAGCGTTGAAAGTATCACATTTATGGTGACGCAAATTCTACGCAATATTAGTATCGGTCTCTTTGTGTTGCCGATTACCTATACAATTGATCCTGCGCTGATGGGAGTTGCGTTCAAAGGTATGGGAGCGTCAGATAAGATTGCCTATTCCGTCGATCTCTCCTTGCGCTTTCTGCCAAGCTTAGCCCGCGACTTTTTGACGACCTACGACGCACAACGTGCAAGAGGGTTCGAGCTAGAGAAACTACGTGGTGGCGTCTTTGGCAAAATTGCGCGTCTCGCACCCATGATTGTACCCGTCGTCATTGGCTCGATTGTGGAGGCCGAAGATATCATCAGTGCGATGGAACTACGCTGCTTCGGTGTCGGCAAACGCACATGGCTCACCGAGTTACACCCACACACAATTGACCGTATCCTTATTGTTGGCTCATTCGGCGTACTTGCCCTTGTGACACTGCTAAATATTGCTGGTGCATACTCCTCAAATCCTCTGCTTCATGTACTCCATGTGCAAGGTATCCCCGCTTTTTGGGTGCCGTAATGCGGATATGTGGTAGGGACCGATTCATCGCGTCCTTTTGCCCTCTCGACATCCGACCAGGACGCGATGAATCGGTCCCTACCTTTCTCTAATCGTCGTACTTCGTGTTGTTATACTGATATGCCACCTGACAACCGCGCTGCTGCAATATCACGGGCGAGCGCGGACTTTGCGAGAAGTCGAAGGATCCCATCATGTTGTTCGCCCCCTTGTCTCGGTTGGTCAAGGTTGGCAATCCCAAACTGTCTTCCGCGAAACGAAGCATCGACGAATACTCGTATTGAGTATGGTCAATGTAGCCTTTTTTCGCATAGGGCGAGATGACCAGTAGTGGTACGCGGAAACCTAGGCCGTAGCCATCGATCTGTTGTGGAGCGACGTGATCGTAAAAGCCCCCGAAATCATCCCATGTGAGAAAAACGGCGGTTGAGGACCAATTCGGCCCCTTCATCAAAGAGTTGAGCATTTGCACAGTCCAGTTCTCGCCTGTACACACGCTAGCCGGTGCATGTTCACTGACATTCGCAGGGGTGACGATCCAGGAGACAGTCGGCAAATTCCCGTTTGCGGCATCTGTCATAAATTGCTCAGTCGGAACCACAAATTTCCAATCAGGACCATAGCGTATGTGCTTGACGGCATCAAACGACGACCAGATATAGCCGCCCTCACCGGACTGCGGAGCATAGTAGCGCCAGCTATAATGCTTGCCATCTAGTTCATCCGCAAGCGTCTTAAAATCGAAGCAAGCCTCCTGCAAATGGACTGAGCCATCACTATTCTTTACTTGAACCTGCTGGTTCGGAATATCACAGCCCCACCCTTTCGCGGCATTACGTGTCGTTCCAATATTCTTATCGGTAGTCGGATTATTAACCGCACCCCCTGATTGAGCTGCCACCGTATAAAGGTGATTAGGAAAACTTGGTCCCATAAGAGACGAGAACATATTATCTCCCAGGACATAGTTCTGCGCATAGGTCCAGTAGTTGGGAATGTCCGACTGATGAAACTGAGTCAGGCTATTGTTTTGGTATGTTGAGCTGGGGTGTTTTGCCTTCTGGCTTTGTATCTGGTCGAAACGATCCATCTTCCCACCATCATACGCCATAATTGCACTTTGAGAGGAATGACTGATATCTGGCACCTGGTCACTTTCATGTTGTAATGGTACTGTCTGCCCTTGTGAGTCTACCGCCGTTGTCGCTCCATTCGCACCAGGATACGTTCCAAAATAGTTGTCGAACGTCCTATTCTCTTTCACGAAAAAGACGATATGTTTGATCGGTCCATGAGGGACCTGTGCAGGAACAACAGTAGGAGATGTTGTACTAGAACCACTACCTGCCGTACATGCGCTCAATATGAGCATACATCCAACAAGGACCAATCCTACACTACGTGCTAGCAACAGTTTCCGACTCATCTGAACTCTCATAGAATGTTCTCCGTTTCTGCGGAGAGCGCAATACTCCGCCTTATTGAGACCCTGATAGCAGTACAAAATGGACTTTATCCACTTTTCCATAGACAGCTTACAGGAGAGAGTTCAAGGAATCTTCAAGAACAACTTAGAATTTACTTAATACTTTTGTTATGACCTTTGAATTACTTGTGCTAATTACTAGCCATTCTTACAGGTAATATCCTATCTCTTTTTCTAGGGCAACATGTGTCGCAGTAATATATACTGAAGATGTACTTGATGATTAAACAGAATATAGCACATGTATAGTAAGGAGAGATATTACTCATGACGCAAGAAAGCCCAATTGTTGTTGAAAACCGAGAAGAGTTATTTTTTCTGCTCTCTGAGGCTGCACAGCTTGAACACATGATTATGTGTCAGTATTTATTTGCCACGTTCAGCCTCAAGCGCAATATCAGTGAAGGCTTGACTCAACCGCAACTTGAGGCGATGAAGCGTTGGGAACGTGTGGTCTTGGATGTAGCTGTAGAGGAGATGCTACATCTAGCATTGGTGAACAACCTGCTTGTCGCGCTTGGCTCCATTCCTTATTTTGATCGCCCCAATTTTCCTTTACAGGGGAAGTATTTTCCTGCTGGTATCAAGCTAGTACTGTTGCCATTTGGCGAGCGTGCATTGCAGCATTTTCTCTTTCTGGAACGCCCAGAGGGAATGATACGCGAAGACGCGGTGGGCTTCGAGGCTAGTGGCATTCCCAATCCACCAATGCCACTAGACGATATCGCGCCAGAGGCGCAGGACTATGCTACCGTAGGACATCTTTATCGAGGTATTGAGCAAGGCTTTCGTCATCTTGTGGAGAAATATGGTGAACAGCAAGTTTTCATGGGTCCACCACAGGCACAGATGACACAAAAATACTTTGGTTGGCCTGAACTTGTCCCTGTTACAAATCTTGCCACAGCAGTGCAGGCCATCGAGACGATTGTCGAGCAGGGAGAAGGCGCACGCGGCGACTGGAAGAACGCGCATTACGGCAAGTTTCTGAATGTGTGGAACGAATATCACACGATGAAAAGCCAGGATGCAAACTTTGAACCTGCGCGTCCTGTGATTGCGGCCTTTACACGCCCTCCGCTCGATACAAGCGATGTCGAGATTATCACAGACTCATTTACAGCCAACGTTGCGACTTTGTTCAATGTCTCCTACGAAGCTGTACTCCAAGTCCTCATCCGTATGTTCATTTACCGTGGCGAAACTGAAGACGAATTGATGACGCTCAGTAGTATCGCGGTTGACGGTATGTTTCAGTTGATTGAGCCGCTTGGTCAACTTCTCACAACTCTGCCTATTGGCTCGAATGCGCCTGGAAAAATGGCGGGTGCAAGCTTTGAAATCTACCGAACGGGCTACATGCTGCCTCATCGTTATGCGGCATGGAATGTTCTACATGAACGTTTCCTCGAATTAGCAACCACTTGCGCCAAACTTACTACACATAAAGATGCACCAAAAGAACTCGCGGGGATAGAGCAAAACATACGCAAGTTTGCGATGAGGCTTGAGCAACATGTAAAGGGCTTCAAACAGGATACATACTAAGGAAAAAGGACGGATGAAGGAACTGAAAGAGCTAGAGCACAAGGAAAGAGCAGAAGACACCAAAGAAACGGGGCGTATTGAAGCGTTCAGCGACGGTGTGTTCGCCGTCGCAATCACGTTGCTGGTATTGAATCTTCAGGCACCATCACTACACGATCCCATGATACACCAGAGTGATAAGTTGCTTGGTTTCTTAGGGAGCTTGGCACCAACTTATCTTGCCTTCATCACAAGCTTTGCCACAATAGGTATCATGTGGATAAATCACCACAGGCTATACACGCACATCAAGCGTGCGGATAACACGCTTCTGATATTGAATTTACTCCTTTTACTTGTCATTGTTTTTGTCCCATTTCCCACAGCATTGATGGCAGAATACATTGGACAACCAGACCAGAAGATCGCCGCACTCATGTATAGTGGAACATTTCTGCTAATGGCGGTTTGCTTCAATCTTGTCTGGCGCTATTCCTCACACAAAAATCGACTTTTGGACCCAAACGCAAATCTACAAGAGGTAGACGCCATTACCGGACAATATCGGCTTGGACCCTTATTCTATATTGTGACGTTTGCCCTTGCTTACTTTTTCCCACTGGTTTGCGTTATACTCGAACTGCTCCTCGCAATATTTTTCGCTATCCCAGGTCGAAAACGTCCCGAATGATAACTGGTGTCTGTCAACGTTGCTGTGGTAAACCCGTTGCATGGTTTTACCAC
>CAXTWV010000102.1:11589-14666 GCA_964248005.1 uncultured Ktedonobacteraceae bacterium
TTTGGTGTTTTTCAATGTTTGTTTTTTAAACCGCTTAAATGTTTTAAACAAAATAAAGTTTGACAGACACCAGTTATCTCTCTTTCAACTCTTGCATGCTTGTATGTATCACCAGCAATATGCCGCTTTCCAAAGACACCTCTCCCTGTTCACTAGTGAGCACATTGCTAACACCACGAGGTCTGCCAAAGCGCAGAGATTCGCCATGCAAGGGATAATAGAGGTTGTGTGTTCGTACTCCTGTTGCCTCATTTGTAAGAGGGAAGAGGGAAAGCAGATCGCCGTTTTGTCCTGTGATGGTGCTACTACCAGGACCGCGTAACAGCCAGCACATCATTGGTCCATCAACGATACGCATCGGGACGGTCTCGATACCTGCGAGAAGCAGAATGTTTGCCATTGTGTGATCGAAGCGTGCGCCACCAATGGCTCCAAGCAGCGTAATGTCAGTAGCCCCGTGTTCGAGCGCAACCTGAATCGCAAGTTCTGTATCCGTCTCATCCTTCTCGACGGCAGCCCGTACAAGCGTGCTCCCCTTTGCCTCTAACTCTGCTGTATCTATACTAAGCGAGTCGAAATCACCAACGACAACGATGGGTACGTGACCATATTGTAGAGCAGTCTCCGCTCCACTATCGGCAGCGATAATCAAGTCGGCACTTGATAGTGCTGCATTCACACTCATTCCGGGTTGTACTGTACCTCCTGCGAAGATGACAACGTGCATAGAGTATATACCTTTCGGCGTAATTTTGTGGAATTAGTGTCTACAGTGTATCATGGAACGTTGAATATAGCATTAGATAGAAAAAGGTCTCGTCGATGAATGGTAGGGAGACCGCAAGGGTCTCCCCTACATTTTATGTCTATGTGTAGGGGAGACCCTTGCGGTCTCCCGCCACCTCGTTGTTAAAGGTTTTAAACATATATATGCGTACCGAAAATAAAATTCCCCAATCATGGGGACACTACCCAATCGTGAAGCCTGCGCAGGTGTCGCCTGTCTTCTGGCGCAGTGAACTTCCCGACCTTACCGAACAGTCAATCCTACCATTTGCCTATGGACGAAGTTACGGTGATAGTTGCTTAAATGAGGGTGGTACCTCACTTGACGTGAGTCATCTGGACCGCTTCATCACCTTTGACGAAGACGAGGGCTTAGTGCGTTGTGAGGCAGGGGTTTCACTCGCCACTATTCTGGAAGTTATGGTTCCACGTGGTTGGTTTTTGCCAGTCAGTCCTGGTACCAAGTTTGTCTCGGTTGGTGGTGCCATTGCCAATGATATTCATGGCAAAAATCATCACAAGGCGGGAACCTTTGGACGCCATGTCACCTGCTTTGAGCTGTTGCGCTCGAATGGCGAACGTCTCTTCTGTTCTCCAACCGACAATAGCGCTTTATTTCGTGCGACCATCGGTGGGCTTGGTCTCACGGGTGTCATTCTCTGGGCCGAAGTTCGCTTGAAGCCTATCGTCAACTCCTACATTGATATGGACTCGATCCGTTTTGAATCGCTGGACGAGTTCTTTGCTATCTCAGCTGAATCCGATGCAGCCTACGAATACACAATGTCATGGGTCGATATTTTGATTGGTGGAGAGGGTTTGTGTCGCGGAAAATTTTTGCGCGGCAATCATAACCAGGAGCGTACACTTGCCGCGAAACCGATGAAAAAGCGTTTGCCACTCGCCATTCCGATTGACCTACCGGGTTTTGTCCTGAACACGCTCACCGTCAAAGCCTTCAACGAAGCCTATTATCGTGTGCAGGTGGACAAGCGTGTACATAAAGTTGTGCCATACGATCCATTCTTTTATCCACTCGACTCCATTCATGAATGGTATCGCCTCTATGGGAAACGCGGCTTTTTGCAGTATCAATTTGTGGTCCCATTTATGACAGGTAATGACGCAATGCGTGAAATTCTTGGACGTATCCGACGCTCAGGCGAGGGATCGTTTTTGACGGTGTTGAAGAAATTTGGGAATTTATCATCCCCTGGAATGCTCTCATTCCCACGTCCGGGTCTAACGCTCGCACTCGATTTTTCGTATCATGGGCAGAAGACCTTGCGCTTACTCAATGATCTGGACAAGATTGTATTACAGAGCGGTGGCGTCGTCTATCCTGCGAAAGATGCACGGATGACGCCTGAAAGTTTTCAAGCATACTATCCGCAGTGGCACGAGTTTGAACAGTACATCGACCCACACTTCTCCTCTAGTTTTTGGCGGCGCGTCACTCCTCATCAGACCGCGTTTGTGCCTGTGAATGGAAAATAATAGTTATGAAAATAGCCATAGTAGGGGCAACATCAGCAATTGCCCATGAAACCGCGAAATGTTTCGCGAAAGACAATGCCGAGTTTTTTCTGGTTGGACGTTCCGAAGCAAAACTTGAAACCATAGCCAACGATCTCAAAGTACGTGGTGCTAAGCGTATCGATACTTACACTGTTGATCTTGCGGACCTTGACCTTCATCAAACTCTGCTCGATCAGACTGTGGCAACACTTGAGCATATTGACGTGCTATTGATTGCACATGGAACGCTAGGCAACCAACAACTCTGCGAACAAAGTGTCGCTGAAACGCTCAAAGAGTTTACCAATAACTGCACCAGCGTTATCTCATTGCTTACGCTATTTGCCAACTACTTTGAGCAACAAAAGCGTGGCAGCATCGCCGTCATCTCCTCTGTTGCGGGTGATCGTGGACGCCAGAGCAATTATGTCTATGGAACTGCGAAAGCTGCAACAACCGCGTTCTTACAGGGCTTACGAGGTCGTTTAGCAAAAAGCGGTGTTTCTGTCTTGACAATAAAACCAGGTCTCATTGATACACCAATGACCGCGGAACTCAAAAAGGGTCTTCTCATGGCGAGTGCGCGAGGCGTCGGCGAGGGTATCTATAAAGCAATACAGCATAAAAAAGAGGTTGTGTATCTGCCCGCGTTCTGGCGACCTATTATGTTTGTTGTGAAGAGCATTCCAGAACGTGTATTCAAGCGGCTGTCGATATAACCGTAGGGACCGATGATGCTCTTTAACAAAATAGTACGGATATCTGTAGGGACC
>CAXTWV010000103.1:0-14593 GCA_964248005.1 uncultured Ktedonobacteraceae bacterium
CACCAATTACACCGCAACAATATGAAGTTCTTCATGGTGGTGGTGCGGAAGCGGCAGAGATAGCGCAACAGCGTTTATCTCGCCGCCGCTTCTTACGCAGGTCTATGCTTGCAGTATGGGGCCTGTCCGCAACATCCGCCGTTGCTGGGGCACTTTATATGCTCTATCCGAATCTCGCAGGACAGTTCGGTGCTGCGATTCCTGTCGGTAAAAAAACTGACTTCCCTGCCGCTGCAACGCTTGATGCGTTTACAAAGGGATCTAAAGGTGTGTTTTATAATCAGGCGGCGAAAACATATATCATTCATCTTGATGCGAAATTCCCTTTTTTACTGAGTGGTACGTTGCTTACTGACCAGCTAAGCTCTGAGTCTGTTGTCAAAGATTCGGATGGTTCCTTTTGGATTGCACTGTATCAAAAGTGCGTTCATTTAGGCTGTACTGTGCCTTTCCGTGATGACTGCTCAAGTTTTAAGTGCCCTTGTCATGGTTCGCACTACAATGTAACTGGTGAATGGCTCGATGGTCCAGCACCAATCAGTTTGAACCGCTTTCAAATGAACTTTAGTGGTCAAGATGTCATCGTGGATACGGGTGTAATCAACACAAAGGTTCCGCATCCTGATGCCACAACACGATTGATCGCTGCACCAACAAAATTATGTAGCGCAAGTTAACACCCTGCCTGTCAAAAGAGCAGGGATGTTCTGTACCTTTTGATAACATATATACACTTACTGTCTCTGAAAGCGGTCTTTCCGTTTTGAGAGGCAGTATGTTGTTGAGGATGTGAGTTATGGTTAATTTTGGATATGTTGCCCTTGGCATCATTGCTGCATTAGTAGCAACGGGTGGCTTGCTGTACATGTTCTATGCTCGCTCAAATGCAATCGAGAAGGCGGGGTCGGGTGCTCTTATTATGTTAGCAGTCGTCTCTCTTATGATTCCTATCTTCTGGATTGTGGAGGGAAACAATCAGGCGAGCGCGAAGGATGAGCAGCATTCACTAGCGGTACAACGTGGCATGGGTCTCTATGCTCAATATTGTATCGACAAATGTTACACTATTATAAACAACAAAGTTGTCAATCCGACATATAATGGCTACACGCTTAACGAGTTGAACGCGATGAGTGATGATGATCTGCATCGCATCATTAATGGTGGTACTTATAATCCTGCTGTGCCCCAGCCGACAAATAAGAATGCTATTGTGTTTAGTCAGGATTTTAATGGTCCTTTGTCTGCGAACGATGTAGAATACCTTTTCCAGTTCCTTCGCTCAGCTGATCCAGCCTATTTACAAAAAAATGGTTTTGCAAGCGATGCTTCGGCAAATAGCTTCAACAAACTGCCCGATTTCTTGCAGAATGGTGGTACTGATCAAGCAGGACAGCCGCTCAGTGGAAATCCAGCGGCCTATGCAACAGCGGTTGCCTTTGGCAAGACAGGTCAGTTTGGTACGCCTAAAGACATGACAGCTATGAAGGCTATTACAATTAACATCACTGCCACGGCTGCCAATCAAGTGTGTAACCCGTCATGCTATGATCCCATCAACATTAAGGTGAAGGTGGGTACAAAGATCACATGGCTGAATAAGAGTTCGCTTGGGCACACGATTAGCGCAATTTATGGAGATGGATCGGGTCCACCCAAAGTCGCGACGCAGATTTTCGACTCATCAAAGGGTGGCTCGTCACTTGTTGGAACAGGTGAGTCATTTACTTACACTGTGACGGCGGCAGCATTTAAATTCAATACAAATCATACGGTTGTGTACTTCTGCAAAGTACATCCAACGATGCTTGCGGAAATTACGGTAGTTCAATAAATTGAAATGTCGCAGTTACTACAACTGCGACACTGTTTCTTTTGTGATCGCTGTCATGATATAGCTGTATATCATGTTGAAAGGGTTTGCGATCTATGCAACAAACACAACGTCGAGAAATATCGGAGCAGATGTCATGGGCGCGTGCAATGATCTTTGCCGTTGGCTTCTTTTTTATCGCGGCTCTGCTTGTGGGTCAAGTACCCAGTTATGTCTATTTGGAAATGACGGCTGCTTCGCTCGTGGGTGCGGAGCAGGGTTCGCTTGCAATGGGTCTCACCTGTCTTGCGGGCTTTGCCGTCATTCAGGTTATTGTCTTGCTCTTCGATCCTAAGCCGGTTGTTCCACCCATTCTCTTTACTGGACTTGGTGCGGTCCTGTCACTTGCCGGGTTAGCGATTATGTTGCTTGCTGTTACTACGGGATGTAGTCCTACACAGGCTGTTTGTAATCAATACTTTCCAACAAGTAGCATGCATATTCTTCCTGTCCTTGGCGGAAACTTTCTGTGGTTCCAACCACAGGCATTCGATCTTGTCATGATTGGTGCTATCATCCTTGGTGTTGGTGGTGCAATGGTGTTCTATAGCATCCTGGCACTTGGTGAATTACGCAATCCAGATCGTCGTGATCTTGGCACAACTCCAATGATTCGCTGGATGATTATTATCGCCTCGATATTGCTGGTTGCGTTCATCATCTTCTACACCTATTATAGTGACGCTGGTATTGGGGTAACACTCTTTCCAGGACATTTAGTTAATGGTAAAATCGTCGATAATCATCCATTTAGAGGTACAAAGCTTGTTGACCTCATTCTAGGAACGGTCCTTGGAATAACGGTCTTTCTTGTGCTTGGTGCTTTTGCGTTGCGTCTCCACTACCTGATGCGTCCAGTACGTAAGCGCACGATGGCGGGTCTCTATGGTTTCGGTGCGCTTGGCCTTGCACAACTTGGTGCGATTCTTGTCCTCTTTGCCCTACTCGCTTATCCACTTATTGCCTGGATCCACTCCTGGACATTTATTGGCCTTGGGGACTTCCTGACAATTTGTGGGCGACAAGTCGCGATTCCCGCAAGTTGCTCGTTCTCACCACAAGCGGGTTACCTCATCGATGCTATTGTCTCAACAAACTTCTTTGTGCTACTTGCAGCTGCGATATGGGCATGGAAGGGGCATCGTAACATTGTTATAATCGGTGGTGTCTCTCTTGTCGCGGTTCTTGCATTAACTACGTTACTTGTTCATATGCATCCAGATGAATTACTCATCGGTCTACTCCTCTGTGGTGGTGCATTGATACTCGCGGCTGTTTGGACAAGTGTTGCGCGTCGTGAGTTCGCAGTTATTGGCGAAAACAATCTAGGCTGTACAGGTATGTGGTTGATTGTTGGTACATGTCTCTTCATTTACCTGGGAGCATTTGGCCTCTTCTCCATCCCTGGCTTCCGTGAAACAGAGCCGAACGTTCCCTTCATTCCGGGTCTGAATGTTCCGGCACCTGCCGCTGCTGGACAGGCTCCAACCCTTGGACAGGCCGATGCTGTAGTCTTGCTTGTACTCATGGGTATTCTTGCAGGTATACAATTTGTATTCCTCATTCGCAACCGCTATAGAGTATAAGAATGCTTTTTGCATTCACGGGATGTATGAGTTTCTCTACCGAGAACACATCGGGAGAGAAACTCATACATCCCTTTTTTATGTTTCTGATGTTCTCTGTTCGTGCTATAATGAAGTACAATCTAAGAGTAGAAGGAAGATGTATGCAGAGCGAACAGCCTCTCAAGGTTTACATGCTTGCTGCTGAAATCGTGCCGTTTGTTAAAGTCGGTGGACTGGCGGATGTGGTAGGTGCGCTACCTAAAGCTCTTCAAGCCCTCGGTCACGACGTTCGACTCGTCATGCCTCGTTACAGGCAGGTTGATCTGGAACGGTTTCAACTGACAAAAATTATAGAATCTCTCTCTGTCCCCATGGGAAGTTACAAAGTACAGGTCGCGGTATACCAGGGCATAATTGGCAACAATATTCCTGTGTATATGATTGATGCGCCACGCTACTTTGAACGCGAAAATATTTATGGTTATACGGATGATGGTGAACGCTTCATTTTATTTTGTCGTGCAGCACTAGAGGTGGCACGTGCGTTGAACTGGTCACCCGATATTGTGCATTGTAACGATTGGCACACTGGTATTGTACCTAACTGGATGCATACCGTGTATAGGGATGATCCATTTTTTGCTCATACTGCCACCGTTTATACTATTCACAATCTTGCCTATCAAGGCATTTTTGGCTACCGCCTGCTTGAAGTCGCTGGTGTTGCCGCCAATGGTTTTGTCTATCCACAAATTGCTGAACTCGCGAATGTCGTTGATATCATGGGACGTGGCATTCTCTTTGCTGATGCTATCACCACTGTCAGCGAACGGTACGCGCAAGAGATACTGACGCCAACATTTGGGGAGCGTCTCGACCACATGTTACGTGCGCGACGTGATCGTCTCTTCGGTATTTTGAATGGCGTCGATTATCAAGACCTTGACCCGGCTCACGACCGCCGCATTTATACACCATTTGACATTGCCTCGTTAGATGCACGAGCAGAAAATAAAGCTGCGTTACAAGAGCAAGCCCACTTGCCTATCCGTGCTGATGTGCCTCTGCTCTCGATGGTTTCGCGTCTCGCAGACCAAAAAGGCTTTGACCTACTGGCACAAATTATTCAGCCTTTGCTCGTGCAGGGAGTACAATTCGTTGTATTAGGCATCGGCGACCAACACTATCACGAGATGCTACAAAGTCTTGCCGCTCGTTATCCTGAGCAAGTCGCAATATTCCTTACTTTCAATACAGAACTTGCCCAGCGTCTCTATGCTGGTAGCGACATGTTTCTTATGCCCTCGCGCTTCGAGCCGTGTGGTATCAGTCAGATGATTGCTATGCGCTATGGGAGTGTGCCTATTGTACGCAGCGTGGGCGGTCTCGCCGATACGGTACAAGAATATAATCCACACTCAGGGGAAGGCAACGGTTTTGCCTTTACGAATTACGACCCGTGGGAATTATTCGCTGCCATTGTACGCGCTCTGGAAGTGTATCGCTTTAACGACATCTGGCGTACACTGCAACAACGTGGTATGCAAGCTGACCATTCATGGCACGCCTCCGCCATTCGTTATGTTGAAGTGTACCGCAATGCGCTACAATTTCACGAGAGCGGGAAATAGGCTAGGGGCGGGTACTGTCGAGGGCGTAACCCCATAGTTGGGGAGAGGAGCTACGTTCGACAGTACCCCGTGGGGGAAATAGAGAATTACTTCTCATAGGAAAAGAACTGCAAAGAGAAGGCTATTTTGCGTATGTCGTACATTGCATATCTCGATTGTCACGCAGGCATTGACGGTGAAACACTCCTCGCCGCCTTACTCGATGTCGGCTTGTCGCTTGACGTACTCAAACAAACACTAGCCTTGTTTCCTCTACCCAACTACGATATCTCGCTTGAACACACTGCCGCTAAAGGAGTCCGTGGTACACGTGTCTCAATTATCTCCACTTCACTACAGCACGAAACATATACGTGGTCAGAATTTGAAACACTTCTCTCATCTGTACAGATACCCACATTCATCCATAACACCACCCTGTCAATACTGCGTTCTCTAGCAGACGCAGAGGCAAGAGTACGGAATGATGGCACCGACTATCAAACATATGAAATAGCTACATCCGAACTCATTCTCATTGTCAGCATCGTCATTGGTCTAAAAGAGTTAGCCATTACTCAACTCTATGCCTCTGTACTTCCATTATCTTATAGCCATACATCTATATCATCAGAAATTCTTCGTTCTAGCAAAGCTACCTGGAAACCTACCTCTATTGAAGGTGAAGGTGTTACCCCTATAGGTGCCGCGCTCCTGGCAACACTAGCACGTTTTGATACGCCAACTCTGACTATTGAGCGTGTAGGCTATGGATTTGCTACACCGTCACGGTCATCAGGAAATAGCTTGCGTCTGTACCTCGGAATGTTACAAGAGATGGAGCAGCAAGATCATGGAGATGCTGATACTGATTGGGTGACAGTACTCTCAACAAACATCGACAATATGAGTGGTGAACTATTGGGCGGCTTAATGGAACGTCTCTTGACTGCTGGCGCGTTAGATGTGAGCTACACACCTATGCAGATGAAGAAAAATCGACCTGCCATCATGCTGATGGTGGTGAGTCCACTCGAAAAAGGCAACGAACTAGCCTATATCCTCCTTCGCGAAACCACAACATTAGGGGTACGCGTCCAGCAAGTGCAACGCCTCAAAGCACAGCGCGATCCTCAAACGATAGATACTCCATTTGGCCCCATGCTCATCAAAGTCAAACGCCTCGGCACACACATCATCAGTGCCGCGCCCGAATATGAAGAGTGTCAACGTATTGCTCACGAACAGAACATACCACTCGCTGATGTATACACAATTACCCAAAATTGGATTGCAAACACTCTATTTGATGAGCGTACAAAACCAGACGTGTGATACTGAAGAAGTTTGCTACATTACGACATCCCTAATCCGTTGTAGAGCGAAACTGTTTCTACTTTTTGATACTTGTAAAGCATGTGATAAAGGTTATGGAGGTAATATACATGAGTACAACGCAGCGCACGATTCTCATTGTTGCTCGACTCTTTTTCGGTCTCCTTACACTCGCGGCAATCGTTACCCAACTCTCAATTCAGATACAGCTTGGTTTCAGCATAGTAAACTTCTTTAGCTACTTTACCAATTTGTCGAATATTTTTGCGTTAGTTGTTTTGCTGCTGAGTGCTATTTTCCTGATCCAACGTCGTGAAGCAACCGCCACCTTTGATCTCGTTCGTGGTGCCTCGGTGGTTGGTATGGCACTAGTTGGTATCGTGTTCGGTGTGCTACTGAGAGATGAAGACCTTGGTTCCCTTTTACCATGGGTGAACATTGTTCTACACTACATAATGCCAGTGGTAATGGTACTTGATTGGCTCTATCAGCCACCAAAGACAAGGCTCACTTTCGCGCAAACCTGGGTGTGGCTTATTTTTCCTGCTCTCTACTTAGTCTATTCGCTTATCCGTGGCTCGATTGTAGGATTCTACCCCTATCCATTCTTTAATCCTGCTAAAGTAGGTGGCTATGGTGGCGTCGCACTCTACTGCGTGGCTATTCTAGTGGCCTTCTTGATCTTGATTTGGCTCATCATGCTGTTGGGCAACTGGCGTAAACGGAGTATCACGCAAGTCCAGGTCTAATTGCTTTGCACAAGGAATGAGTAGAGGGTATAATAGAGAGTATAGAAAGATAGCAAAACACAAGTCTCTTCCAGAGGGCACCCTTCCTCGCTGCTTTGGAATAGAGAGAAGGCTTATGGAATTTATAGATTGGCGCAAAGGCCCACAACAGGCCAAAGAAGACTCACAGAAACAAGCTGATGTCAATGCACGTAAGAAGGCACGTATGCATTATGTCGAAGAACAAATACATAATGCGATGGAGCGTGGCCTCTTCGATAATCTCCCTGGCTATGGCAAGCCATTAAAGTTTGAGGATGACTCTTATGCGGGTGACAAAGCAATGGGCTATCATCTGCTCAAAAATAATGGCTATGCACCAGCCGAGGTCCAACTGATAAAAGACATTCGTGCCGAGCGCGAACAGGCCGAAGCAAAAGTTGCGAAGGTGCAATGGAGATACAAATCGCTGAAAGCGCGTCGTGTTGCCCCATTTCCCAGCGAGAAACGTGCGTTTAATTCCTCAGTAGAAAAAGCCGCACGTGAGTATGAAGCAACGCTACGCAACATCAATAAGAAAATATTGACACTGAATATTCAAACGCCATCTGTACTGCATCAAACACCGCTCAACGTAGAACAACTCGTTGCACAGTTTCGCGAGTCATGTCCGCTCTTCGAGAACGTACCAACGCGCACATCATGGTACTATTGAGGATGAATTCTATTCTGTAGGGACTGATTTATCACGTCCTCTTTGGCCTTTCGAGTGCCGACAAGGACGTGATAAATCGGTCCCTACATTTGCTGCTGCTGCTGAGGCTGCTGCTGTTGTGGCAGTGGTTCCTGCTGTTCATACCCTGTTGTGGCAACGGGAATCCACTCTTCTTCCTTCTGTGCTACCACTGGTTCGTATCCACTCGGCAAGGTATCGGAAAGCGACACTTTGACGGTCACGGCGAGTTCGCTTTCCGCATTGCCACGAAAGATACCGCGTGTTGGTGGCACATCAGCATAGTCACGTCCGACTGCAACACGAATATGTCGCGCTCCTGCCAACGTATCATTTGTGGGATCAAAGCCAACCCAACCTAGCCCTGGAAGTAGTGCCTCAACCCATGCATGAGTCGCGCTTTCAGACGAACGATCTCTCTGCCCACTTTGCTGAAAAAGATAGCCACTCACATAACGACACGGGATGCCAAGTGTGCGTACTAGCGTAATCATAATGTGCGCGAAATCCTGACATACCCCACGACGAACGGTTAACGCATCATCAATGGGCGAATCGACATTTGTAATTTCTGGCGCGTACTCAATACTATTGTATAACCCTGTGTTTATCTCTCGTAACACCGTTAAAGGATCGTCACGTCTTTGCACATTCAGTTCTTTTGCTAAAGCATACAAAAGTTCCGTTGGATTGGCGAAATGGCTCGGCACAAGCGAGTCCCAGTATTCGTCGTTGGCTGTGAGCGCATCAAGTTCTTCCCACGCTTCAGGTTCTAATGCTTCTGGCGGCTCCATTGGTGGTATCAATTCAACAAGCGAGTGGGCACTAATTGTGAGTTGTGCATGACGATTGGGGACATCAAAATGATGCACTTTATTTCCTTGCTCGCCGCGATAATCCAGGATGCGGGAGCGTGGAGTGGTTGTCAAACGAAAGTCCAGACAGTGCTGTGTGCCTTCCGTGCGAGGCTGAATGCGCACTTCCATAATACTTTCGCTGATGGGTGCGCTATAGCGAAAGCGCGTGATATGACGAATGCTGTAGTACATGAGTGGAGTCCTTATGATGTAAGCGCGATATCAACTGGGTAGGTAATGTAGACCTGATAGATAGCTTCATTGATCTGCCGACACTGAAACTGAATGTTTTCCAGGTAAGAATGCATACTTCCACTCATGATCTCGTCGATTTGATCATAGTCGAGCGACGCACGCAATCGTCCAGCAAGCCGCTCAACACGTCCTGCATTCCGCACAGTCGTAATTTTTGTGATGGATTGGAGCGCACCTTGCATCATCGTCGCGGCAAAGCGTAGTGAGCGTGGTGTCTCAGCATTTAGCAACAAAAATTCCGCGATACGATTAGGCTGAATATTTGCTGTATACACCTTACAATAGGACTCAAACGATGCGCATGATCGCAGCAAGCCAACCCAACTCATATAATCAAGCGAGGCACTCGTAAATGGCTCCTGTATCTCCATCAGTGAGTGAAAATGCACATCGAGCAATGTCGAGGTTTGTGATGCACGTTCAATATAGCATCCAACGCGAATAAAATGCCAGCCTTCACTATGGTTCATTGTCGCGTCTGTGACACCCTGAAAAAGCTGGACACCCTCTTTCACTGTTGCCAGGAACATATGTGGTTGTCTAAGCCATATCTCTTCGATATTAGTACGATTGACGCGAAGATAGAGCCTATTCAAATGTTCCCACATCTCAGAGCTAATTTGTTCACGTACCTGTCGTGCATTCTCGCGTGCCGCCGCAAGACACGAGACAATCGAAGCACTATTAGATGTATCGAACGTGAGATACTGTGTGACGCGATACGCCTCATCCGCCCCGCTTTCTAATGCTGGAATGCGCAAACTGCGATAGAGTCGCTCCCAGCGCAAGTCAGCATACTGGGCGGACTCCAACATCTGATTGAGATTGACATCGAGTAAACGCGCTGTATGTTCAGCACGCTCCAGATAGCGGCTCATCCAATAAAGGCTATCAGCAACACGCGACAGCATGATATTTCTCCTCTGCTCTCATTCATGGTTCAACACCCACGTATCTTTACTGCCGCCACCTTGTGAAGAGTTGACCACGAGTGAGCCACGACGCAGTGCTACACGGGTGAGACCACCAGGGACAATGGTCACGCGGTCTCCATTGAGAATGAATGGACGAAGATCAACATGCCTCGGCTCGATCTGTCCTTCCATCACGCAAGGTGCGCGTGAGAGGGCAAGTGTTGGTTGCGCGATATAGTTCCGTGGATTGGCAAGAATTGCATGCCGGAATTCCTCACGCTGCACCGCCGTACTATATGGACCAATCAGCATTCCATATCCACCAGACTCGCCCACTGCCTTGACGACTAGTTTGTCCAGATTCTCAAGCACATAGCGTTGCTGAGATGCGTCTGTGAGTAAATACGTTTCGACATTCGGCAAAATCGCCTCTTCGTCGAGGTAGTAGCGAATGATTGCAGGTACATAGGCGTAGAGTGCTTTGTCGTCAGCAATACCCGTGCCTATCGCATTCGCGAGCGAAACATTGCCCGCACGATACGCATTAAGCAAACCGGGAACGCCTAGCGTCGAATCGGCACGGAAAGCCAATGGGTCTAGAAAGTCGTCGTCGATACGCCGATAAATCACATCAACTCGCCGCAGACCAGCTGTTGTGCGCATATACACGATGTTGTCATGCACCAGTAAATCGCGTCCCTCGACCAACTCGATCCCCATTTGACGCGCAAGGAAGGTATGCTCAAAGTAGGCCGAGTTATAGACCCCCGGCGTTAACAAAACAATCGTGGGATCGGGACGCATAAGTGGTGCAAGCGACGAAAGTGTGTTGAGTAATGCCTGCCCATAGTGGTCAATTGGACGCACATCGTAACTGCCAAAGAGCGCGGGGAAGACGTTCTTCATAACTTGACGGTTCGCGAGCATGTAAGACACACCGCTTGGGACGCGCAGATTATCCTCTAACACGGCAAAAGTACCATCAGGCAAACGTACAAGGTCCGAGCCAACAATTGAAATGTAGGTATCATGTGGCACATGTAGCCCTTGCATCTCGCGTCGAAAGTGTCTGCAACTATACACAAGAGCGCGTGGCACAATCCCTTCCGAGAGAATGCGCCCTTCATGATAGATGTCTTTCAGAAATAAATTGAGTGCGGTGATACGCTGTGTTAAGCCGCGTTCAACAACCTCCCATTCTCCACTTGTAATAATGCGAGGCAATAGATCATAAGGCCAGATACGCTCGGTCCCTTCGTCTCCTCCATATACGGTAAAGGTAATGCCTTGATTTAAAAATGCAACGTCTGCTGCTTGTTGTCGCTGCTGAAGCGTATCCATCGACATTTCAAGCAATCGTTGGTATAATTCCTGATATGGAGGACGTGCTATGCCGCCCTTATGGAACATCTCATCATAGGCTACATCGAGATGATACTGTGAGAATGGTGGGGGCAGTGTAGGTTGCTCGAATGTATCGGACCTGTCTGATCGTATCACGCTTTTATCCTGTTGTGCTCTATACACAATACGCCAATAGACAAAACCTCACAGCAGTCCGTGTGAGGCGTCATTGCCAAACGTGTTTCTTGGGAGAGGTTTGTTTCACTATACAGCTTATGATAGCAGCCAAAGAGAGCCTCTGTCAATTGCCATCTATGGTAAAATAAACAAAATATATTTCACCATGTCTTGATTCACAATACTCTACGTGGCGAGAGGAATCTATGCAAACAACAACTCTACCTATACATCAACGGAGCCTTGTAGGAAGACTTCGCAATGGTCTTATTGCCCCTATTGCCTTACTCCTGCTTGGGCTTATTCTTTGCGTTTCAGCAGGCATCTATGCTTCTGTCAGTCAATACAATCTTGGTGAACAAAAAGTCGCTATTCAAGAGAACTTAGATGGCATGCTTAGCTCAATGATTGACCAGGAAACGGGTGTCCGTGGCTATATCAGTACCAACAATACCACCTTTCTTGATCCATATACGAGTGGCAGGCCAAACTACCTCTCCTATCTTCAACAATTGAAGAACGCGACAAGTAATGCTTCATTTAGCAACACCTCCGCTGCGATCAGCAATGCCGATAATCGAGCGACAGATTGGTATAATAATTATGCTACTGTACAAATTAGGAATATGGAGTCAGGCAATCTCGCAACCGCACGTTCAGAAACCACGAGCGCGGAAGGGAAAGTTGCGTTCGACGCCTTTCGCACCGCAATGGGACAGTTACAAGGGGACGTGAATAGCGATATCACGATGTTACAGGGGCAAGTCAATGCGATCAACACTGCCGCTATTGTGTTTGTGGTTGTTCTTTCAATCGCTGCTATAATCGTTTTGTGGCGTGTTTTCACTGGTCTCACTGATAATCTGCGTGACCAGCTTGCTATGCTGCAAACAACAACTGCGCAAGTAGGGTCGGGAAATCTTGCAGCGCGTGTGCCAGACCTTTCTTATAATGAGCTAAGTCAGTTAGGACGCACGTTTAACACGATGGCGACGAAACTTCAGGACCAGCAAAGTGCTTTACAAGAACGCGACATCATGGAGAGCGTGCAAGAACTTAACTCAATTCTTACCAAAAGCTTGGACATAGAGTCATTAACAAAAGAGTTTATACGTACCGTGCTTGTTCGCCTCAACTTACAAATAGGGGTCCTGTATCTCTACGATCATCCCACTCGACAATTAACGATGTTCGCCGCTCAAGGTGTGGACAATCAGCAGATACAAGGAAATTTTCAGTTAGGCGAAGGTCTTGTTGGGCAGGTGGCACAGAGTCGCAAAACACTCTATCTTTCCTCCCGTGATGGGGGAGAAAGAGCACCTTTTAGTGTCAGAACTGCGTTAGGGACTGTCCTTCCGGCTGGCCTCTATCACCTTCCACTTGCTGATGGGAAAGACCTGCTCGGTGTGCTTGTAGTCGGCTCCGTCTATCCCATGAATGAAAATGCACGCAATGTCTTGGATGTGGTCGCAAGCAACCTTACTGCCGCACTGAGTAACACGCAAGCATATCGCCATATCCAGGAGCAAGCAGAGGAACTAGAAAAGCGTAGTCGTGAGCAAGAAGCCGCAAATATCGCTTTACGTCGTCAGCGCGACGATCTCACTGTCCTGAACGCGGCCCTTGAAGATGCAAATAGAGCTAGAAGCCAATTCCTTTCAACAATGTCTCATGAATTGCGTACACCTTTGACCTCTATTCTCGGCTTTAGCCAGATTCTTCTGCGGAATAGCGATGGCTTTAACTCACGCCAAAAGAGTAATATTGAGCGCATTCTGAAAAATGGACAACATTTGCTTTCTCTTATCAACGACGTGCTTGATCTAGCAAAGATTGAAGCGGGACGCATGGATGTCAACAATAGCGAGGTTGACGTGCCTGACCTCCTCTCGGCTGTTGTAGAGGAAACGCGTTCGATTGCGATGGAGCAAAAGCTCAATTTGCAATGGAATGTCGAACAAGACATTCGCGCTATTGAAACTGATCCGATCAAACTTCGTCAAATCTTGCTAAATCTGATTTCAAACGCTCTCAAATTTACCGAGAAAGGCTCTGTAACTATAACCGCGAGACGTGTTGAACCTTTAATTGCCGCGAATACCGCCTCTGACCGAGCTGAACGTGACGACACCGAACAAGTTGCCATCTCTGTACAAGATACAGGGATTGGCATTTCACAAGAAATGCAGGAGCGTATCTTTGAAGCGTTCTATCAGGTTGATGGGAGCAACACCCGTAAATATGGTGGTACGGGTTTAGGACTTTCAATTGTGCGCCAGTTAACGGCACTACTTGGTGGAAAACTAGAGTTACAAAGTACCCCGGACAAGGGTAGCACATTTACCCTTTACTTGCCTGTTCGCGCTCGTGCTTTACGTACTGAACAACAAGACACACGTCTCAACAGTGGAGCATTAACCATCCAGGGTAAGTCGCCAACTGCGAATGTCATAGAAATGCTCGAAGAAGGCGATGAGCAGGACCAGCATCTCGTGCTAGCGATTGACGACAATCCAGACGTGCTTAGCCTTATCAATAATGCACTAGAGAACTCACCGTATAAAATGGTTGGTGTCAACGACTCTACAAAGGCGGTAGAGATGGTGCAGAGATTGCAACCTATAGCGGTCACGCTCGATGTGATGATGCCGGAGGTCAACGGCTGGCAAGTTCTGCATCAGCTACGTGCTAACCCTACAACCTCCGCCATCCCTGTGATCATGCTAACCGTTCTCGAAGATCGCTCGGCGGCACATGTGTTAGGTGCCGATGAGTATCTTGTGAAACCTGTGGAGCGCGATTCACTGCTGAACACATTGCGTCAAGTTGCGTCACATAAAACCCTTGCGCCAGTTCCCGCCTCCAATGTCGTAGTCGAACAAATGGAAACCACAAACGGCTCTTCATCTGATGTTACTACCCTGCAACAACCATTTCTTGTGCTGAACACAGAGAGTTCGGCACGCGAGATGTTAGAGCGTGTCCTTTCTGATGCAGGCTTAACCGTGAAAACCGCGTCTAACGAACTTCAAATGCTAGACATTGTGCAAAACTCTAAACCAGACGTAATCGTATTGCGCGTCATTCCTGATGCGGCAAAGGAGCAGTAAAGACGTGCAACACAATAAATCAATTCTCATTGTCGATGACAGCGAGGACATGCGCACTCTGCTCGGACAAGTTCTTGAGGACGAAGGCT
>CAXTWV010000104.1:0-3131 GCA_964248005.1 uncultured Ktedonobacteraceae bacterium
ATACCATGTCAGAAGAATATGCACAGATACAAACGTATGCAACGTGTAATGAACGAACCTATGCGATTGTTGCCTCGCATTATCGGCTCGTGTTGGAACAACTTGGTTGTACTGATACACGGGTGCTGAACTGGCTTGATGATGTGCGCTGGCCCACCGCCGACGATGATGGTTTAGGCGATATTTACGCTGCCCCATTTACTCTTACGCCTATGCAAGAAAAGAATGTTCATGACACGATTGAATGTGCGGGGATAGAGATATCGCTGTATGCCGATGCTGCTATACCAAGTACAGAAGAACTTCCAACGTGGGTAGGATTCAATCTGCTCTTCGATGTGAGTACGTTACATGAACACGATGCCTCACCCTATTTGGCACAGGTAGGCCCATTGCTGTGGGCAATTATACAGAAACAAGCAGGGGCGTTTCGTGAACTGGGAGCGTATCTCACCGATGGCTGGCAGGAGAACCAACCGTGGCGGGCAATTGCTGCGCGGTTAGGTAATCCCTGGGATTTCGATCTCGCGATCTTTCCGCGTACAAAAGCAGAGTACTTCGCAGAGGTGCCAGCAGGCTTCAAGGGAACAGTCACACCACAAGGCTTTGCCTTTGCTCAAACCAATCGCTGGCAGCAACTTCCGTGGGAATAGGGGAGCAAAGATATCCACTACCGTTCAAATATGTCCGATGGACATATTTGAACGGTAGTGGATATCTTTGCTTTTCTAATCTTCTCCTAAGGTTTAGAACTACCGGAGTATGTTATGATTAGAAAACTGAGTAGGGAAGGTTGAAGAGGAAGAGGGTCCACTTCCATTTGCTCAAGTTTCACATCAGGGCACATAGAGTATGCGTGATACAAACGATTCCGTAGCGACAATTCTGGAAAGTATTAGTGATGCCTTTTTTGCTCTTGACCGCGAATGGTGTTTTACATACGTGAATCATCGAGCCGAGTTGTTGCTACAACGAACACGGGAAGCATTATTAGGACGGAGTGTGTGGGAGGAGTTTCCAGGATCGGCTGATACAATCTTTTATCAGCAGTATCATGAGGCTGTGAAGACACAGCAGATGGTTCATTTTGAAGATTACTATGCCCCTGTCGCTACATGGTTTGAAGTACGCGCTTATCCCTCGCAAGAGGGGCTAGCCGTCTATTTCCACGATATTACAGAACGCAAGCATGCGGAAGAGGAACGTGAGCGTTTGCTGCGTCAAGTTGAGGCAGAGCGTGCCAGTGCGGAAGCTCATGCACGACAAGTTGATGCGATGCTCGCGAACATGAGCGAGGGCATTATCATCGCTGACGCACAAGGGAATGTCCTTCAAATGAATGCAGTAGCGGCACACATCCATAACTATAACAGACCACAGGAATTTCAGCGCAATCTGGCAGAATTTTCTGATACGTTTGAACTCCGCTACATTGATGGTCGCTTGATGCCTCTTGAAGAATGGCCTCTTACACGCGTGTTGCGCGGTGAAACCGTCACAGATTATGAGGCACGGGTCAAGCGATTAGATTCTGGAGTTGTGTATATATGCAGTTACAATGGTGGACTTGTACGGAATGAGCAAGGAGCAATCACACTATCAATGCTCACTGTGCGTGACATAACAGCTCACAAGGAGGCGGAAGAACGCGTGCGTGCTAGCGAAGAGCGCTTTCGGCTCCTGTGTGACAACGCTCCTATCGGCATCGCGATTTCACGCGGTATCAATACTGTGTATATTAATCAAACGTTTGTCAACCTGTTTGGCTATGATACCGCAACAGAAATGATGGATATATCGTTTTTAGAGTTGGTGACTCCCGAATGTCGTGAGCAGATACGCTCGTATATTGCCCAACGGGAGCACGGTGAGGCAGCACCAGTAAGCTATGAGGCTATTGGGTTGCGTAAGGATCGTTCGACATTTACGTTGGCTGTTGATGTGGGACGGATGCCACTTGGGAATGAAGTTGCAAGCATCACTTTTACGACCGATATCACCGAGCGCAAAGAAGCCGAACGACGTAAAGATGACTTTTTAAGTATGGCAAGTCATGAACTCCGCACACCCATCACGAGTGTCAAAGCGTATACGCAACTGCTACAGCGTATGTTCGAGAAAGAAGGCAAGCAAGAGCCAGCTCTCTACTTGTCAAAGATGGACACGCAGATTAACAAATTAACACAACTTATCGTCAATCTCCTTGATGTAACCCGTTTGCAAGCCAATAAACTCGTTTTTACGGAAGCAGCATTCGATTTTGATGCACTTGTTTATGAAGTGGTGGAGAATCTACAGCGCACAACGCCTCGTCATTCCATTATTGTGAATGGTTTTATAGGAAGAAGCGTTATCGGTGATAGAGAACGGTTAGGGCAAGTTCTGCGCAACCTGATAGCGAATGCTGTGAAATATTCACCGGATCATGATACTGTGCGAGTAAGTTTGTCTACCACCCCTGAGCAGCTAATCGTCCATGTACAAGATTTTGGTATTGGTATTCCCAAACATCAGCAGACAAAGGTATTTGAGCGTTTTTATCGTGTGTATGACAACAACAATACGACCTATCCTGGTCTTGGCATTGGTCTTTATATTGCACGCGAAATTATCGAACGACATCATGGCACGCTCTCGGTGGAAAGCTCTGAAGGTCAAGGGTCTATATTTTCTTTCTCGTTGCCCTTACAGCAGGAAGAGCAAAAAACAAAAGTGTCCTGAACACAAAAAACATATTTGGAGGTCACTGCATGTCGCAACGTATTTTAGTTGTCGATGATGAGGAAAGTATTTTAGAGGTTGTCCAGATTGTTCTGGAGGGAGAGGGATATCTTGTTGAGACAAGCATGAACAGCTCTTTTTTGCAAACGCTTGTCCCGCCGCTTCCCGATGTAATTTTGCTTGATGTTCTCTTATCAGGCGAAGATGGACGCGAGATTTGTAAGCGTATCAAAGCTGATCCACACCTACAACGGCTTCCTGTCATTATGCTTTCGGCCCATGCCGATGCAAGTAAGGTTGCTGATACCAGTGGAGCTGATGCTTTTCTCGAAAAGCCCTTCGATGTTGACGCCCTGATCGCCATCGTACAAAAGTACGCGACGGCAGTTCCCACCTCTAATCAGGAGTAA
>CAXTWV010000104.1:3231-14576 GCA_964248005.1 uncultured Ktedonobacteraceae bacterium
CTTGGATACAAACGTATATATGCAAGGTGTAGTATATCATGGTATAATAGTGATGCATAAGTAATTGCCTATAGCAGGGAGGTTCAGTATGGCGGGTAGATACGCCAAGAAGGAAACATTACAGGAGCCATTAGATTCCTTTAGAACGAAGTCTGCGGTTCCCGCGCGTGCTACACGTCAGCTTCCAGCAATACCAACTCAACAACTAGAAGCGTATGATGATGAGATTGAGGAAGAGGATGGAGAGGAGGACTACCAGCTGGATCGGGTGCGTTATAAAATGAGCCTCGCACTTGATAAGGTGCGTTCGCTCGTCGTACCTCCCAAGCCACTTCGTTATACACCATCTACTACCCCCACTCCAGTTTCAGCATATAGGACGACTCCAAAGGTTGTAGATCAGTATGCGGTACATCCACTTGAAAGACATAAGCCGTGGCTGTATCGCTTCATTATTGTCGCCTTCGTGGTCGTGATTGCGCTTGGCGTCTTGCTCTCAGCAGCGATACTACAACGTCCTGGTGATGCGCAACTAATCAATCTTCCGGGTTTTGGGAAAGTATATGATGTGCAGGTTGGTGGTGCGTTAGCGAGTCAGGTGCAGCAGACGAATGGACCTGTTACTCCAAAAGTACCATTGCATACGGGACCATATTCAGTTTTAGGAAATCCTTCTATCACTGCTGATTTCATCAACCGTGTCCTTGCGACAAATGGTTCTCCCGCCGCGGGAAAAGGGCAACAACTCTACGATTTAGGCAAGAAATATGGCATTGATCCTGCGTTTGCCCTCGCGTTCTTTCAGCACGAAAGCTCTTTCGGCAAGGCAGGGGAAGCTGCTACGACACTCTCGTTGGGCAATTTACGCTGTATTCCTGATGCCGCCTGTGTCAACCAGTCAGGTCAACAATGTCAAGACGGTCAAAGTTGTTACGCAGGGTTTCCTACATGGGAGGCAGGCTTTGAAGCATGGTACAAGCTCATTCGTAACCTGTACGTTGCCGTATGGGGCCTAACAACTGTTGACCAGATCATCCCCAAATATGCGCCGACCGCCGACCACAACGACGAAGCCGCGTACATTGGCGCGTTGAAACATGAATTAGATGCGTGGCACGCAGGCCAGCTTTATGCCTAGCAACAAACACACAATAAAAAATGCGGTGGGCAATCGCCCACCGCATTTTTTATTGTGTGTTTGTTGCTACTAATCCTTGTTCAATTGCTTTGCTTAACGCCTCTGTGCGGCCAGAGACGTTGAGTTTTTGATAGATATTGGCTAAATGAAAATTTACCGTGCGTTCGCTTACGTAGAGACGTGCGGCAATTTCTTTGTTGCGCATCCCGCGCACCAGCAGACGAAGCACATCCAGTTCGCGTGCCGTCAATGTTTCGTAGGGAGGACGGTTTCCCTGCTTGCCAACACGGGAGAGCAATCTGCCTGCCAGTTGTGGTTGTACTAACACCTCACCGCTTGCAACGACACGCAACGCCTGTGCTAATTCGTCAGGAGCAATATCTTTCAAGACGTAGCCATCAGCACCTGCTCGTAGCGTCTCATACAGATATTCTTCACGGTCCTGAGCCGATAGGAGCAAGACCTTGGTATCAAGGTTGAGTTGCTTAATTTGTCGTAGTGCGTTCAAGCTCTGTCCATTGGGTAGTTGAGAGTCTAGCAACACAACCTGTGGGCCAAGTTCAAGCGTCTCACTGACCGCTTGCACGCCATCCGCCGCCTCGCCTATCACCTGTAATCCTGTATAGCTATCGAGCAAACGACGCAGACCCGCGCGTGTCACCGCTTGCCCATCGACAATCAGAATACGTATCAACTGTGTATCTTCGCCTGTCTGCGTTGGAAGCGTTGTAGGCAATGATGCCTGCATATCATTGGCTTGTTCTGTATAGGGAAGGCGTGCCAGGACGCGAACTCCTTGCTCACTCTGAAGAACATCCAACGAACCACCAAGATGGACAAGACGGTGCCGTAGAACACTATAAGTACGTGGCTCATTGCGTCCATTCTCGCCATAGCCCTCTACCAGTGTAGGTAGTGGCATTGCATCCTCTACTGATACTGGCAATGTGCCATCATCCTCAATGCTCATCTGCACGTCTTCGTCGCCATATGTAAGCACAAGACGTATTCTGTGTACACCTGTATGAGATGGCACTTGATAGAATGCTTCGCGAGCAATGAGATAGAGAACGCGTTCTTTCGCCGATGACAGTGTATGCTCTTTTGGGCGTCCCGAATCGTCGATGCCATTGAACGAGACACGACTAGAAATTCCAAGTGCCTCCGCGGTTTCTTCAGTAAGGCGTGACAATGCCTCTGACAAGGTGACGCCCTCTAGTTCTATCGGTGGCAGGTCCTCGTCAGCGGAACGCACCACAAAAAGGGCATCACGCGCCATTTGTTCCAGTGTATTCATACCCTCACGCAGTGTAGGTAGGTCAGTCGGCTCTTCCTGCACAAACGTCTGTAGCGCATTGAGCTGAATAAGGAACGCGCTGAGCATTTGTATCAGTTCCGCATGTGGTGTTTCTTGTATTCTTGTATCATCGTTCATATATGCGTTCTTTGTTTAATTTATGTAAAATTCATGTGGCGTGAAACCACGTGTAGGGTCTAATTCATTACACCCTTGCAACAATTGACCATGTTCACAAGCTTGATAAAACGTTCCTAACATTCTCCAATATTGTAGGTGTGGACGAAGGGTGTAATGAATTAAACCCCTACAATATTCGTTGTCATCATCAACACACCATCCTGTATATCCATGCTCACAGTGCCTCCATCGGAAAGGGTGCCATCCAGTATAGCACGTGCGAGGCGGTTCTCGATCTCTTTTTGTATCACGCGCTTGAGGGGACGCGCCCCAAATTGTGGATCGTAGCCACGTAGAGCGAGATAGCTTTTCGCGGCATCACTCAAAGTCAGTATAATATGTCGTTCTTGTAGACGCGGTTGCAGACGCTGTAACTGAATATCGACGATGCGTTTCATCTGCTCACGAGTGATTGAGTGGAAAATAATCACCTCGTCAATACGATTGATAAATTCTGGTCGGAAGCCCTCTTCACGTAGCCTCTGGCGTGCAGTACGTTGCATTCCCTCTTCATCCATACCGTCAAATTCCTGCAACCAGCTATTGCCGACGTTGCTTGTCATGATGATAACAGTGTTTTTGAAATCGACGGTACGCCCTTGCCCATCGGTCAAGCGACCATCGTCGAGCAATTGCAGTAAGACGTTGAATATCTCTGGTGCGGCCTTCTCTATTTCATCAAGCAAAAGCACATTATAGGGATGACGGCGCACCTCTTCTGTTAGCTGGCCTCCCTCGTCATAACCAATATAGCCAGGAGGGGCACCGATGAGCCGTGATACCGAATGCTTCTCGTTGTACTCGGACATGTCGATGCGTACCAGTGCTTGCTCGTCATCAAACAGAAATTCGGCGAGGGCGCGTGCAAGCTCCGTCTTACCGACGCCCGTTGGACCGAGAAACAGAAAACTTGCAAGCGGACGATTTGGGTCTTGCAAGCCTGCACGCGAACGGCGTATGGCATCGGACACGACTTGTAGGGTCGTGTCTTGCCCCACGACGCGTTGACGTAGGCGGTCCTCCATCATGAGCAGGCGTTGAACCTCAGCCTCCATTAAGCGTGTCGTGGGAATGTGCGTCCATTTCGAGACGATTTCAGCGATGTCTTCGGCATCAACCTCCTCTTTGAGCATACGCGCACTCTTGATATCGGTGAGTTGCGACTCCATACCCTGGATGCGTTGTTGTATCTCTGGCAACACGCCGTAGTGCAAGCGGGCCATTTCGTCGAGATTGCCCGCGCGTTCAGCTTGGTCATAGGCAGTTTGTGCGGCATCTAGCTCGCGTTTCAAGTGGCGCATCTCCTCAACGGGGGCGCGTTCAGTTTCAAGCGAGAGACGCATCGTGTGCAGTTGTTCGTTGAGATTGGCAACTTCACGCTCAACCCGTTCGCGTCGCTCTTTGCTCGCTGCATCGGTCTCTTTTTTCAACGCTTCTTGCTCAACCTGTAAGCGGCGCACACGACGGTCCAGGGCGTCAATTTCAGTTGGTGTACTATCCAGTTCCACGCGCCGATGACTCGCGGCCTCATCGACAAGATCAATGGCCTTGTCGGGTAGGAAGCGTTCAGTGATATAGCGGTTCGAGAGCATAGCGGCGGCAACAAGCGCACTATCCTGGATACGCACGCCATGATGCACCTCATAGCGTTGTTTGAGGCCACGTAAAATGCTGATGGTATCCTCCACTGAAGGTGAATCGACAAGTACGGGTTGGAAGCGACGTTCAAGGGCGGCGTCCTTCTCGATATATTTGCGATACTCATTGAGGGTGGTGGCTCCAATGCAATGCAATTCGCCACGTGCGAGCATAGGTTTGAGCATATTCGAGGCATCCATCGCGCCTTCTGCCGCGCCCGCACCGACGAGTGTGTGCAGTTCGTCAATAAAGAGAATAATGCCACCGTCAGAGCTAGTAATCTCTTTCAACACAGCTTTCAGTCGTTCCTCAAACTCGCCTCGATATTTCGCACCAGCCACTAACGCACCCAGGTCGAGCGTGACCACTTGTTTCTCCGCTAATGTTTTTGGAATGTCGCCACGCACGATGCGCTGTGCTAAGCCTTCGACTATCGCGGTCTTGCCCACACCGGGTTCGCCAATCAGCACAGGATTGTTTTTTGTACGCCGACTTAGCACCTGCACCACGCGGCGTATTTCCTCATCGCGACCAATCACGGGATCAAGTTTGCCCTGCTCCGCTAAGTCTGTCAAGTTACGTCCATAGCGTTCTAATGCCTGATATTTGCCTTCCGGGTCTGCATCGACCACACGTTGTGCTCCCCGAATACTCGTTAACGCCTTAAGGACTTGATCGCGCGTCAGACCCGTAAGCTGTAGTGCCTGTTGTGCCACGCCTTCGCTATCAAACATTGCTAGCAGCATATGTTCAACGCTCAAATAGTCGTCCTTGAAATTGTTCATCTCCGTCCATGCATGTTCAAGCACTGTGCGGAGACGTGGCGAAATTCCTGGCTCACTGGCCCCATAGACACGCGGCAAACGCTCTATCTCGCGCTCAACCAGACGTTGTGCCGCTAGCAGATTACCACCAGCCTTCTGAATCACCTGCTGCGCGACACCACCTTCTTGCTTGAGCAGGGCATCAAGCAGATGTTCAGTCTCAATCTGGCTATGGTTATGCTCTTGTGCTAATGTTGATGCGTCATGTATCGCCTGACGCGCCTTATCAGTGAAGCGTTCAATTTTCATAAGCGTGATTTCTTTGCTACAAGATCTATTTGTTTCGTCTGTAGTATACCAGATTGCATGAGATGTGGGTATGGATGTGATAGATGTGTACGAACATTGAGAAATATAGGAAAAATGTCTTATTGCTAATACGTACATACCCGTGTACACTTATATGTACATAGCAAGAAAGGATTAAAAAACTATGACAGCGAAGGAAGGTACCACCCTCTCAATGGTCGAGGCAAGAGAGCAGTTGACACGTCTACCTGAACAATTTGAAAATGATATCGAAAATAATAGCGCACCAGTTGTCAAGGTGACTCGTCGTAGTGAACCGGTGCTTGCGATTCTACCCTGGGACTTGTATGAGTCAATCATGGAAACTCTGGAGATATTGGGGGATGCTGACCAAATGGACGCGTTAAGGCAGGGTATCCAGGAAGTTGCGGAGGGTAAAGGTAAGCCCTGGAAAACTATGAAGAAAGAACTAGGATGGGAAGAAGTCAACGATTCGTCATCAACGGCTCAGCGAAAAAAAATTGAAAGAGTAGGGTAACTTTGATACGTGATGGAGTGGGAAATTATAGTCATGCCATTGGCAGAGAAACAGCTATCCGCAATCTCTGACAAGCGCGTTCAACGAGGCATCGAACGTGTTATTGATGGCTTGGAAGTTGAACCTGAAAAAAAAGGCAAGGCATTAACGGCAAACCTGAAAGGTTTACGCTCGATACGTGTCGTTGGACAACGATACCGTATTATCTATCGAGTGGATACAGATGCGACAAAAATTTTTATCGTTGCGCTCGGCATTCGCAAAGAAAGAGACAAAACGGATATCTATGCATTAGCGAAAAGGCTTGTGCAGGCTGGATTACTTTCATTGCTTATACTGCTTTGCCTTGCAATAAATGTGTTTTAGAGGTCTCTATTCAGCAGAGGTAACAGGAAAACCGCAAGGGTTTTCCTGTTACCTCTGCTGAATAGAGACCTTATATTTTCTCCAACTTCGCGAAATCCATGCTCAATCGCTTCTTCCCATGTCTCCCCGAAAATTGCACTTCGACGAACTCGGTTCCATACTCCATCTCACTTTTGAGGATGACGCCTTCGCCGAAGAGACTGTGACGTACTTTTTGACCAGCTTTGAATTGTTGTTCCTTTGGTTTAGCAGGTTGCACTGGTTGCGAAAACGTGCCTTTTGATGAAACTGATGGTGGGATAATTGGTGGTGACGAATAGCTTTTCGTATTCTGTGTTGGTGGAATCCACTTGGGCGTACTTTTGGGGGCAATACCACTCCCGAAGACACGCCCACCTTCATTCTCGCCGTAGGGGTCCTGGTTGTAGTCGTCTTCGTCCCATGCTGTTTTGCGTACTGTACGTGCGGTACTATTGACGGAGAGACCAGAACCGCTTTGTGCATTTTTGCCGCCCGCCATCGACACGAGGTTAGTTGGAATGTCTTCGAGGAAGCGCGATGGTTCCGTTGTATGCGTCTCGCCCCAGAATGAGCGACGTGTAGCACGAACAAGATAGAGACGTTTCATGGCACGGGTGAAGCCGACATAGGCTAGACGGCGCTCTTCCTCAAGTTGCTCTGGTTTGCCAACTGAGCGTGAATGTGGCAACGAACCTTCGTCCATGCCAACGATGAAGACGACGGGAAACTCTAGCCCCTTTGCCGCGTGTAGTGTGATGAGCGTTACCGAATCGCTATTCTCTTCACGTACCAGTGAACCATCTTCACTTGTCTGTGCGGTATCGGCCCCACCGACAAGCGCAACATTTTCCAGGAATAATTCGAGTGCTGCACTGGTCTCAATCTCCGAATAGTTTTCGGCGACGTGACGCAACTCAAGTACGTTGCCCCAACGGTCTAGCTCCTCCTCTGGTACGGCACGCAGTTCTGGTCCATAACCACTGCGTTCCGCAATGCGATCAACAAGTTCGGGTAGCGATAATTCGTGTAATGCCTCGGCAAGGTCTGCAATCAATTTGCCAAACCCCTCGATTGCTACCTTTGCAGCTTTGCCAAGTGTTGGGTGCTCATTAATACGTTGCACTGCGGTCATGAGTGGAATGTTTTGTGAGGTAGCCCATTGCTGTAGTTCACCAAGCGTTCGTGCTCCAATCTTGCGATTTGGTACGTTGATGATGCGCTGCACACTCAGATCATCGGTGGGATTAGCAAGCAGGCGCAGATAGGCAATCATGTCCTTGATTTCTTTGCGCTCATAGAACTTGCGACTCCCAATGACCTTATAGGGAATGTTGAGATGTAGGAATTGTTCTTCAACGGCACGCGACTGGGCGTTGGTACGGTACATCACGGCAACATCGCTACGCTTGTCGATATCGCCACGCCCAAGCAAGCGTAATATTTCGCGTCCAGTGAACAGTCCTTCTTCCTCCTCATTGTACGCCTGATGTAACACAACCTTCTCGCCCTTGCCCTGTTCCGTCCACAATTTCTTATCTTTACGAAAACTGTTGCGCTTGACGACACCTTGTGCTGCGTCGAGAATGGTTTGCGTCGAGCGATAGTTCTGGTCGAGAATGATGGTCTCAACCTCTGGGAAGTCACGCTCGAAACGCAATACGTTTTCCGCACTGGCACCGCGCCACGTATAAATCATCTGGTCATCATCGCCCACAACACATACATTGCCAAGCCCGTTATGACGCTCATCGGTGCCATAGCCCAGCAGACGAATAAGCTTGTATTGTGGCAGGTTACAATCCTGAAACTCGTCTACATGGATAAATTGCCAGCGACGTTGATACTTTTGCAGAATATCAGGTTCACGTCGCCATAGTTGCTCGGTCAACATCAATAGATCGTCAAAGTCAACGCCATTATTGGCACGTAACAATTTTTGATAGACCTTGTAGACACGCGCCGCCACCTCTTCGCTGTACTTTGTGGCCTGCTCCGACATCTGCTCTGGAATGAGCATATCGTTCTTAGCGCGTGAGATGCTGGCCTGTATCGCGTTTGGTTTGTACTGTTTTTCGTCGAGGCTCAATTGCTTGATAGCTTGCTTGACAAGCGAAGTCTGGTCGTCGGTATCAAAAATAACAAATGACTTGCTCAGACCCATTGGTAAGAGCGCATCGGCCTCCATGCGTAACACACGCGCACAGATCGCGTGGAAGGTGCCAATGGTCATTTCCTTTGACTCATTGATGCCGACCAGCTTTTCCAGGCGTTCGCGCATCTCTTTCGCCGCTTTATTGGTAAAGGTCACAGCGAGAATTCGCCATGGTGAGACATGTTCTTCCTGCACCATATAGGCGATGCGATGAGTGATAGCACGTGTCTTGCCGCTCCCAGGTCCCGCGAGTATTAGGACGGGTCCACGCGTTGTCGTGACCGCCCTACGTTGTGGCTCATTCAAGCCAGATAATATATCTTTTTTATCTTGTTCAAGCATAGCAAAAACTCCATCCAGCACAAAAGAAAAATAAGAGGGGTCATACATCATAAAATTCGATGCTATTGTACCATAGATGGCATGAGATGTAATCTGTGCAGGTCTAATTATGCTGTTTGAAAAAATACTTTATAGGATACTACTTCCTACTGACAAGCGAGAAAGAGCGTGCTATAATTCTTTCACCATGCAGAAGCTACAGATGCAACAATCATCGGAACCTATACCGCTTACCGACAAACAATGTGCGGCGGCACTTGAAAGTGTGCTATTTGTCTCTGGTCGTCCACTCGAACGGGCCGAATTGCGCAAACTTTTAGCTCTTGATGAAGCCCATCTTGTCGCGGGTTTACAACTTCTGGAAGATGAGTTGGTCAAGCAAGAACGTGGTATCCGTTTGCAACGTCTGGGTGAACAGGTGCAACTTGTGACCGCACCAGAAAACGCTCACTACATTGCCGCGTTACTCGGTTTGCCCATGACCGCGAAATTGACCTCATCCGCACTGGAAACGCTAGCGGTAATTGCCTATCGTCAGCCAATTACACGCGGTCAAATCGAGGGAGTACGCGGTGTAAATAGTGATCGTGCCTTAGCAAGTCTGCTACAACATGGTTTGGTCATAGAGGTTGGTCGTGCTCAAAGTGTGGGACGCCCTGCACTCTTCGCCACAACACCCGAATTTCTGCAACTCTTTGGCCTAACCTCCTTAGAGCAATTACCGAACGTACAAGAAGGCAAACAACTTGCGCAATTGGAAGATGTGCAGGGAGACCGCAAGGGTCTTTCCTTATAGGGCTAACAGGAAAATGTAGGGGAGACCCTTGCGGTCTCTCTGCACGTCATGCATCAACGCATTATTAGAGGAAGAAGATTTTTATGCGTATTGGTCGTCACATGCCTACCCATTCAAAGATGGTCAAGGCAGCTGAATTGGCCTCGTCGCTTGGTTGTGAGGCGATACAGGTTTTTGTCAGCAACCCGACAGGCTGGCGACCAAATGCTGATGATCCGCTAGGTAATGCCGCATTCAAGGCGGCAACGGAGGCACTTGCCCTCGCACCTGTCGTCATTCATGCCCCCTATCTAATCAATCTTGCCTCGCCTGACGCGCTCATCTGGGAAAAATCTATTGCTCTTCTGACATGGACAATGCAACGTGGCGCACAGATTGGCGCATCCTATGTTGTCTTCCATACGGGTAGCCATCGTGGTTCAGGAGTCGAGGCTGGTGTAGCGCGTATCGCGCAAGGTGTTGAGCGTGTCGTTGTGGAATCTCCTCTGTCGGTTATGTTGCTCCTCGAAAATGATGTCGGTGCTGGCAATTCGGTTGGGCATAGTTTCGAGCAACTTGCACAAGTGCTACACTTATTACCAGAAGCTATCGGGACGCGTGTAGGTGTCTGTCTTGATACGGCACATCTCTGGGGTGCGGGACATGATATCGGCAGTGTAGAGGCTGTGTCACAGGTGTTGAACCATTTTGATGAGACAGTAGGACTCAGGCGGCTCAAGGTGCTACATTTAAACGATACAGAGATGGCACTTGGCAGTCATCGCGATGTTCACGCCCGACTTGGCGAAGGCATCATTGGCGAAGAGGGCTTACGTACACTGCTGACAGACCCACGCCTTGAGCATGTAGCCGTTATCTTAGAAACTCCGATTCGTACCGATGATAAAGACAAAGAGGATTGGGAACATGACAAGACTCAAATAGCCAAAGCATTTGAGTTGGCGAAAAAGTAAAGGAGAAATTCCCATGATATCCGCCGTTATTTTATTGAACGTGCAACGTGGCGAGGTCAACCAGACCGCGCAAAAGTTGTTGGAGGTCGAAGGAGTGGCAGAGGTGTATTCTGTCACGGGCGAATATGACCTTGTGGCATTACTACGGTTACAACACTATGAAGACCTTGCCGATGTTGTGACCGAGCATATGGTACGTATACCAGCCATCATCAAAACTCATACGCTTATGGCCTTTCAACGTTACTCTAAAGCCGACCTACAGCAAGCATGGGATATTGGAGTCGAGTAGGGACCGATGTATCACGTCCTTGTCGGCGATTGAGAAGGCGGAGAGGACGCGATGATGCTGTTTAACAAATTGGTACGGATACCTGTAGGGACCGATTTATCACGTCCTTGTGGCATCTCGACACCCGAACAAGGATGTGATAAATCGGTCCCTACATCCGACCTATCCGCATTGATTTATCAAATTGCATAATCTATCCCTACACCTACGTACTAGCATATCGTAAGCGATAAGGGGACGCGCACATTGCTTCGCTCGTGCTGAGGACGCGATAAATCGGTCCCTACATGGTCATTCATGGGGTATCATAAGGATAACGTATTTTTTGTTTGTCCATAATGATACACAAAGGAGCGCATCATGGGTTTGATTCATGGCGGCTGGCTGGTTGCCAGAATGCTGAAACGTGAAGGGGTCGAGGTTGTCTTTACGTTGAGTGGTGGGCATATCGCGGGTATTTATGATGGTTGTTTGCGCGAAGGTATTCGCGTTGTCGATACGCGCCACGAACAGGCCGCCGTTCATGCGGCAGAGGGTTGGGCTAAGACGACACGCAAGC
>CAXTWV010000105.1:0-14570 GCA_964248005.1 uncultured Ktedonobacteraceae bacterium
AACCCCAATCGGCCGATCCAGAGTCGGCAGTCCTACCGTTGAACGATACCCCAATGTGTTTTCCACGTTCGTGATGCACATGATACAGTATGAGGTAAAGAATGTCAAGTGGGGGATTTGGCCTGATTCTCTATCTTTCATCAATGGACAAGCAAAAGATTTGGAGATACTTTATGAAGCGCGTTCGTAAAAAAACACCTCGTCAATATAATAAACAAGGGCAACAATTGAATGAGCTTATCTTCTATACTAGCCGCTTGTACCTCATTGTGAATGCAATTCTCCATTTTCTGATGTTTCTTTTTCTGCTTGTATCATGTGCTATAGCAGTAATGAAAGTTTTTCCCAGGGTGCATGCGAACGATATTTTTCCACTCCTTTCCTTTTTTTGTATGTTGTTATTTTTTGGCTGGCGTATGTGGAATGCGATCTCTCAGATATGGGTGCATAAACCACTGCTCCTGATCAATAACGTAGGAATCTTTGTATACGAGTTCCCAAAAATTGATGTTTTTGACCGCCACCCCAACATCACACCTGTAAAAAAGAGGCAACCTGATCGGCCTCGCGCTTCGCTACTTTGGAAAGACATAGAATCTATCTCTACAGCTAGATATCTCATCATTCTTCCAAAGAACGTTGCTTCTCAAGGAAGACGTTATTTTAGGACAAAGGCATTTACTGTAAAGACTGGTGAACCTCTCCTTATACCACGACGCTATTTAGATTGCCCCGTTGAGGAAATTCTTCGGCAGATTCGTGCTACATACGACCGTGAATTAGAGTACTATCAGATTGAAATGTAACGTTGGTTACGGAAAATGTAATACAACGATACGACAGCTATTAAAACATTCAGCAGAAGTAAGCCAAATGTCCTACCACCTCAAACTTCCTTTTTCAAACACCATAATAGCCTTTCACTACACATAAAAGTATTCTATTGCACGCTATACACGTAAAATATGTTTCATCTCTCCCTTTTTTGCTCTCTTAACCCTATACCTTCCATCATAAAGCGATACATAGACATGCGTCATTTGATACCGTGCATATTCTCCCTATAATGTCGAGTGGAAGGGGCGAGTGTGAACGAATGACGATAACGCTCACGTTTAGGGCCTCACGTTGGATAGGGATGAGCGATACATGGACTGGCACGTTCGTGCGACACATGTATCTGGGGAGGCGAGAATACATCGTATGGAACAGACTCCATATCTTTCGGTAATTGTTCCGGTCTATAACGAAGAAGAGAACATTCTGCTTCTTCATACCAGTCTCACACGCGTTTTGCGAGAGCTGGATGCAAGCTATGAAGTTGTCTATGTGGACGATGGTAGTACCGATGGCACCTTCGTACAAATCAAATACCTTGTCGTAAGTGATCCTCACGCACATGTTGTGCGCTTGCGTCGGAACTTTGGACAAACGGCGGCTATCTCCGCTGGTGTCGCACATAGTACAGGAGACAATTTGATCTTCATGGATGGGGACTTGCAAAATGACCCCATCGACATTCCACGCTTACTGGCGAAACTGGAAGAAGGATATGATGTTGTGAGTGGTTGGCGTAAGCATCGCCAGGACGCACAGATCAGCCGCAAACTTCCATCGTGGCTTGCCAACCGCATGATCTCAAGAGTAACGGGTGTCCATCTGCACGATTATGGCTGTACGTTGAAAGCCTATCGTCGTGAGGTGTTTCAGCACCTGCGCCTCTATGGTGAAATGCATCGTTTCCTGCCAGCCTATGCAGCCCTCATGGGTGCTACGATTACAGAGATAGAAGTCACACATCATCCTCGTCAGTTTGGTGTATCGAAGTATGGTATCTCACGTACTACGCGCGTCATCCTCGATCTTGTGACACTCAAGTTCCTAGGCAGTTATGGTACCAAACCAATGTACCTTTTTGGAATGCTTGGCTTGGGTGGCCTTATGTCGGGAACCTCGCTTATGGGAATCATAGCGGGTCAAAAGGTGTTCGGCTCCCATGTGCGGGTGCATCGCAACCCACTCTTGCCTCTTTCCATGCTCTTTTCGGGCTTCGGGCTGCAATGTATCCTGATGGGCCTTGTTGCTGAGGTGCTTATGCGTACCTATTACGAAGCACAAGGCAAAGCACCCTATATTGTGCAAGATGTGCTCTCATTCCATCAAGAAGAAGGTAGGAGCACTCTATATCGCGCCCCTATTGGTAATCAGCAACACATCCATGTTGGCGATCACCATCGGTCACGGGCGTAATCCATGTGTTCAATTTTAAGGAGATTTTTATGAAAAATTCTATAACAGAAACTGCTCGTCGTACAAATAGACTTGCATGGTTGATTACTCCATTGCTACTTATGGTAATGGCTATCGCTGGCGGTGTCAGCGTATTTATGGCACACGCAGCTCCAGCAACGACTTCACCATTAAGCGGACACTATGATTTTCGTGGTTTAACCACGTCTGGTCCCAAGAATGGTGTCTATATCACTGGTCAAATACAAATCGTGGTGACAGGTACAACTGTCCAGGGTCACTTATGTGGTCTCAATGTAAGTAGCATTCCAAGCAACTGCACTGTTATCACAGGGACAGCCACCGATACAACCGTTGATTTGACCATCAATTCAGTCGCGAACTTTCCTGTTATTCATGCTATCGGCACATTCACGGATAATCTGATTCACAAAGGCGCATCGGGCTTTGAGGGTACGTACACCGTTGGTAGTGGTGCAAGTATATCAAGCGGAAATTGGACCGGATTGAACACAGCTGTTCCTTCAATTGCAGGCTCATGGGATTACTATTCTGTTGTGCAACAAGGCAAGGAAAAGGGTTATCAGGTACATGGCACGATTATCCTGGTGCCACATGCCAATGATACCTACACTGGCCTCCTCTGCATCCAGACAAATTCGCCTTGCATTCCTGTTAAGGGTACATACCAGTATAGCTATATCCGCCTCTACATCGGCAACCCTGCCGAAATAGTGCTGCGCGGTACTTACACCTTTAGTGGTGAGCATGTTGCAAGTGGTCGGTTCTACAGCACCGACAAGACAAGTGGCGACAAAGGCTACTGGCTGATGCACCGCAACGACGAAGTTTAGTGTAGGGACCGATTTATCACGTCCTTGTAGCCTCTTGATACTAAACAAGGACGCGATAAATCGGTCCCGACAAATAGCCTCGCCTTCTCAGCACGCGAGCAACATGTGTAAAAATAGCAAGGAACTGAAAAAGACGTATGAGAATCCTTATGATTTCGCCCCAACCATTCATGGAGCCACGCGGAGCACCATTTTGTGTGCATCAGCACGTGCAATCATTGTTGGAGCAGGGCTATCAGGTTGATCTTGTGACCTATCCGATTGGGAAAGATGTGCAGTTGCCCAATCTCACGGTTTATCGCGCTCCCATGATACCAGGGATTCGGAGTGTGAAACCGGGTGCCTCGTTCGCGAAAATCCCATTGGATATCGCGGTCTTTTTCACGGCATTCTGGCGACTCTGCTTGCGACGATATCATTACATCCATACTCATGAAGAGGCCGCGTTAATGGGAATTGTGCTCAAAGCACTCTTCGGGGGTAAGCATCTCTATTATATGCATTGCGACCTATCGCAGCTGGTGCCACAGCATCCGTTACTTGTGCCACTTGTCGCGGCTGTACAACAGTTCATGATTCGCAAGGCCGACGCTATCGTGGCCTTTTATCCTGATCTCGCGATGTCTGCCCAACGGAAAGCACCGCATACGCCCGTTTATACCATCTTGCCGCCAGCCGTCGATGAAGGCTTGCCACCAGCACGCGAGGAAGATGTCGCACGCTTGCGTCACAATCTCTCGCTAGCAGGGCATCCAGTCTTGTTGTATACGGGAACGCTTGAGAACTATCAGGGATTGGATACCCTCTTGCGGAGTGTGGCACGTGTGCATGATGCATTCCCAGATGCCCGTTACGTAATTGTAGGTGGTAAGCCGGAGCAGGTCGCAAACTTACGGGTGCAGGCACAGCAACTTGGCGTGCTTGAGGCGATGCGTTTCGTAGGCCAACGTCCCCTTGAGGAGATGCCTGCGTATATGGCATTAGCCGATGTGTTGTTAAGTCCGCGTAGCAAGGGTACACACACGCCACTCAAACTCTACACCTATCTGCGTTCGGGAAAATCTATTCTCGCAACAGATATTCTCTCGCATACGCAAATACTTACGTCTGAGATTGCCATGTTGGTCCCCTCAACCGAGGATGGGTTGGTAGAGGGAGCGTTACAACTGCTACGTCATCCAGAGCAAGCCCGTATGCTGGGCAAGCGCGGACAAGCCTATGCCGAAGAACATTATAGCTGGCCTGTTTTTATCGAGAAGAGTAGTCAGGTTCAACGAGAATTTGTAAGCGTTCGTTAATGTAACGTGTTAGGTGCTTCGTCGAAAAGGGGGCAAGGGCGCCCGCAAGGGGAACGCCCCTCCCATAGACGAACCCGTTTCCCATACGACGAGTGCGTATGGGAGGGGCGTTCCCCTTGCGGGCGCCCTTGTTCTACTATGTAACATATTGTGTGGTGGAGGAAGGAAGAAGACATGCGTTGTCTTGTCACTGGGGTTGCTGGTTTTGTTGGCTCACATCTCGCGGAGCGTCTGCTTACCGAGGGGCATGAAGTCTGTGGTATTGATGCATTTATCGACTATTACCCACGTCATCTCAAAGAGAGCAATATTGACAATTTGTGGTCATGGAAAAATTTTAGTTTGATTGAACGCGACCTGCTTTCGGTCTATCTGCCGCCAGTCCTAGAGGGTGTAGATTGGGTGTTTCATCTCGCTGCACAGGCGGGAGTGCGGGCAAGCTGGGGCAATGAGTTCACACGCTATGCCGATTGCAATGTGCTTGCAACACAGCGATTACTTGACGCTGTAACACAGGCCAAACATATTCGACGCTTTGTGTATGCGTCCTCCTCATCCGTCTATGGGAATACAACGACGCTTCCTATCACAGAGGATACAACACCGCATCCTATTTCTCCATATGGGGTAACAAAGCTGGCTGCTGAGCATCTGTGTTCGCTCTATCATCAAAACTTCGGCGTGCCAACCGTGTCGTTGCGCTACTTTACCGTGTATGGTCCACGTCAACGCCCCGATATGGCCTTCCATCGCTTCTGTAAGGCGATGATTGAGCGAAATCCAGTGCATGTTCATGGTGACGGTCAGCAGACACGCGATTTCACCTATGTCTCCGATATTGTTGAGGCAAATATACAGGCCGCATTACAAGAAACTGCTATTGGTGAGGTAATGAATATCGCGGGCGGCTCTCGTGTATCACTCGCCCACGTCCTGCATCTACTACAAGACATTGGTGGAGTTCCTCTTGCCATCGTACATGGACAAGAGCAGCATGGTGATGTGCGTGATACGTGTGCTGATACGACACGAGCGGAGCGTTTGCTTGGCTATCGACCACGTGTAACTCTGCAAGACGGCCTTGCTCGCGAACTTGCGTCTATGGCGGTTCTCTATAAGCAACAACACGTACCCGTTGTTGTAGCATAAGGGGCGCACTCGTGAGAACAGGACAAGACTGATGAGCCACAAACTCCATCATACAAGGCTACGAGATTATGAGATGTACGTCCCCGACATCTCCATGCTACCGACAGAGAAAGTACATGCTGTCGAGCAGGTTGATGTGATGGGACGCGTGCCACTCAGCATAACGCGCACATCACCTGCACCAGCCGAGCGTAAACAAAAAAAGTGGTTCGGCACGACCGTGCGAATTTTATTCACGCTGTTGCTTTTTGCTGTGTTGTTTAAATCGGTGTCCTGGTCGTCGCTACTCCAATCGCTTGTCCATACACAACATGGTATGTTGCTTGTTGGCATGATTGTTGGTTTTTGTGGCATTGTCCTGAGTGCCTATCAATGGCGGAGCCTGCTTCATGTTGAGCGTATTACCAGCGATCTCGCCGATCTCATCAATCTCTATATTGTCGGAGTCGCGTTCAGCCACTTCTTGCCGACAGGTATGGGTGGCGACGCGGTAAAAGCACTGTACGTGGGGCGTGAATCGGGCAATAGTGCTGGCTCAGCGAGTGCGGTGTTGCTGTGTCGCATTATTGGCTTCTTTGGCATGTTGCTGATCGCGCTACCCACCTTGCTCTTCTGGCATGACCAGCTTGACACAAAGCTTGTGCTCCTATTTATCTTGCTCGCGCTGTTTGTCGGGGGCATGATTCTTGGGGCATTGCTTGCTGTCATCTTCTTGCCGCGCTTCATGCGCGGTCGCTGGTCGAGACACCGCTTTCTAGCTCCTGTCATTAATATAGGTAATGCCGTGAGCAAGACGATGCAGCGACCACATACGTTACTTGTCGCGAACCTGTATGGTATGGCTTTCTGGCTGGTCGCCATCCTGAATTGTTATTGTTATGCCGAGGCACTGCGACTTGATGTTCCACTCTATTTCTATTTTTTTGTCGTGCCATTGATTTCATTGATATCATTCTTGCCTATTTCCATCAATGGCTTCGGCTTGCGGGAAACGGCGTTTGTCTATGCGTTTTCAACGATGCATGTGGCATCCGCACCCGCACTACTCCTGGCTCTTTTGATGGATATGCAAGCATTATGTTTCGCCGTTGTCGGCGGTGGCATCTATCTCACGATGGGTGGAAAGATAAAAGCTGCACGCGAACGAAAGGTGGCGTAAAGAGATGAAGAATGATCCGAATGAGCATACTCAGTATAAGCTTGGTGGACCTGGAGCTTTTTTACCACGCGGCGAGGCACCAGCGACCTATACTGGAACTCCACCACAGCAACAGATGCAAACCGCTGTGCAGACAGTTTCGCCTCTGCCATCGCTCCCTGCGTGGGTGAGTACGACCGAAATGTCTCCACCTTCCTCGAATAGCATAGATAATAGAGCACCTGTGCAGAAGAATAAACCGCGTTGGACAAAAGCTATTATCGGGCTTAGTGCTATCTGCCTCTGTGGTATCGTGCTTGCGATATGGTTGACGACGAAAGGCGTTACTGATGTGACGCTTTATCAAGTCAGCAATCAGAACGTGTCTCATGCGATTGGCGGTGGTGGCATTGTGTTTCCGTATCAGCAACTCACCATTTCTTATCCATCGGCGGAGCGTGTCGTGTCTGTATTGGTCAAGCCCGGCGATAAGGTGACGCCGAATCAACCATTGCTGCGACTCGACCCAACACAGTTGAGCGCACAAATCACACAGGCATCGAACGATGTTGCGGCAGCGCAGGCATATCTCAGTTCGGTTTCGGCGGGTGGGAATACTCTCGCAGTCGCGCAGGCACAGCAAGAGTATGAGCTTGCGAAAAATAAATATAACGCACTTATAGCACAAACATCCTCAACCATACTCCATAGCGGTAATCTTATTGCGCCTATGAATGGTATTGTGACGGCGGTCAATATCAACGCTGGTGAAGTTTTCTCCGCGAACTCGCCTCTTGTAACGATTATGGACGAATCAAAGGTGGTGGTACGCGTGAAGATACCGCTCATCAACCTGCAACAGATAACGGTAGGACAACCCGCAACGGTTACGCCATCGGCACTACCCAACGTCAATCTCACTGGTGTGGTAAGCACAATTATTCCACAAGCTGACCCGCAGACCGATACCTTCGAGGTATGGGTCCAGGTCGTCAATACGAATGGGACGCTGCTGCCAGGAATGAGTGCCTTCGCGCGTATCCAGGAGAAAGGTGTCGCTTTAACGGTGCCGAGGCTAGCCTTGCTTAATGCCGATCACGCGTCAATTGTGTTCGTCGCACGCAATCAGCACGCTTATGTAACCTATGTACAAGTTTTGGGCCAACGTGGGAATGCCATCCTTGTAGGCAAAGGATTACAGGCTGGTGATCGTGTCGTTGTTGTCGGTGTCGATACACTGCGCGATGGTCAAGCTATTCGTGCAAGGTCTGTGGAAACGGCTATTAAATCTTAAGAATTATGTAATGGTAGGGGGGAGAGATAGGACATGGTAGGATTGCGACAAGCCCAATTTGTGTACAGGGAGTGGTTTCATCTACGGTCAAGTATACCTATAGGAGCTGGCGTACTTATGCTGCTTACAAGCTTCTTGCCGTGGATGAAGGATCCGCTTGGTGATGCATATAGTGCGTGGAACTTGCCACTAGAGCTAGGCTGGTGGGTAGGTCTGCCAGCAGCCTTGACACGTTTGCTCAATTATGGCTTGCTTTGTACGCTCTGTGCTGCCTATGCCATGCTTGTCGGTTATGCTGCTATCAAACCATTTCGATGGCATGTCTATTTTACCAATAAACATACTCTATCTGCTCTCGTATGTATCTCACCCGTGCTCATATTTTGTGTGCAATACCTTCTCGTTGATATGCCATTTGTGGCTCATCTCGCGCAGCGTGAGACCCAGTTGCTATTAATGCAGCATCATTTTGGCTATCAATCCGCCACACAACGTATCGTTATTAGTCCGCTTGGACTTGATATCTCTTCGTTGCAACAACGCTTTACCTTGCTCTTTGATCAGGCTTCCTTTGGCTTACTTGGACCGTGTCTTTCCTGTTGGCTACTCGTGGAGTATCAGCGCAGATACGCTTTACCACAACCAAGGCCGTTGAATGGAACGTATCGCAAATGGCCTGTGGTGGTAAGCGTGCTTGCTCTACTCCTTTTCTTTGGACGCGCACCATTTGGTATGTTTTGTGAGTCGCAGGCGGATGGTGCGTTAAACGCAGGAAACTACGTTCCTGCCCTACAATGGTTGAATGCGGCCCAGTTATTCAATCCGCTTTTAAACGATGTCGCCTTTTTTCATCGCGAACGTGGACAGGCTTTGTACTTTTTGCACAACAATGATGAACAGAATGATGACACTCATGTGTATCTCGCGGCAGCCTACCGCAATCAAGGTAATCTCTTCGATGCCTACCAACAGTTGCTTACACTCTGGAAGACACATCGCACCGTCTTATGGGCAAACGAAGATTTGACTATTACCCTTGAGATGCTTATAGAGTCCAAAAAACCGTTAAAAGTTCAACCGCATATCGCCTTAAACTCAGAAGAAGCCGCCCTACAATGGTTGCAAATCCTGAACGAGGTTGATGCCTCGAATGTCTATAGCCGCTATAGCACAGGGCGTATCAATTATGAATTGCAAGATTATAAGGGATGTACGATCCAGATGCAGCATATTTTGACTATGAGCACCAATCCCGAAATACAATCTTCTGGCTATACCTATGTAGGCTTGAGTGAAGAGAGATTAGGCTATTACGCGCTCTCGCGTGACTTGTTATTGCGAGCCGTGAAACTTGATTCCAGCTATCGAAACAATGTGGCACGCGAAGAACTTTCAGGTCTGCGGTAAATGGGGAGGATGGAATGAATCGAACACAAGGTAGGGACCGATTTATCACGTCCTCTTGGATGTCCCTAACGAATGTTTACAACCAAAATCAGGAAGCGGTAGGGGCAGCAATTCATTGCGCCCAAAGATGGGGGTGGAAGGGTAAACGTCCCCACAGCGCATCTCGTGGCAACGTGGACCCCTTCCCACCCATCTTTGGGCGCAATGAATTGCTGCCCCTACCGAGAGAACGTACTGTATTTGAGTGTCAATGTTCATCAAGGGGGGAACAATGATGGTAACAACAACAATAACTACCCAGGCCCCTTTCATTACACAAACACGTCTACAACAACGTTTGCCCAAACTACATCTCATGACGTGGTTATGCATAACGTTAGCGTGTATAGGCGCGAGTTGGTTTTCTTATCAATCCCTGCTTGTACCTCAGCCAGCACGCTACGTTCCTGATTGGCAAGGATCACAGTGGGTACAAGCCGCCGATGGTATTGCTCCGGTGGCTTATTTTCGCTATGGAACCAGTTTTACCGCTATTCCTGACAACGCCTTCGTCACTGTGGCGGCAAGCCAGGTCTTTACCTTATATGTGAACGGAAATTTTATTGGCTCCAATGCCGCGGATTTTGTCGAAGGCAAAGTGACGCAAGCATACATGTATGACGTGACATCAACAATCAAATCAGGAGCCAATGTGCTCGCTGTGCGTGTCTCTAACCTGGATGAAAAAATGCCAGCATTGCGTTTGAGTCTCGGTGTGGTGATTGGGCACACTGTGACTTCGTATGGCACAGGTTCCGCTTGGCAATCGACAACACAAAGTACCTTCGTCTATCCACGCTACACGACAGATATGCATGTATGGGCTGGGCGAACATTCGATGCCCATTTATGGCCTCGCACGCAGACTCTGGCAACCACTCCCACTACTCCATTTTTAGCCGTCAATCCACTGGTGTATGAGCAAGCCCTTTCTACACGTTGGATGAGTGCGGGGGCGGGCCGCGACGCCTATTTTGTGCGTCAATTCTCCTTGCCATTGGGTGCGAATGCCGTTTGGCTACGTATTGCCGCAACAGGGACAGCCACAATCTTTATCAACGGCAAACTCGCGGTTATTTGGAATGGACAAATGCATTCAACAGGAGTGAGCGAGATCGGTTATCTCAGCTATAGTGAGCTGCAAGCACCGCATCAAAAGGGTTTGGCACTGGGAACCTATAATATTTCGCCCTATTTGCACATGGGTACAAACACGCTTGCCGTCTATATTGCCTCTCCAGGCTTAACGGCGACGCGTTTGGGACTGGAAGATTTAAGCGCGGCAGCGATTGTGGATGTGTTGGCAGGTGATATCTGGGGCCATACGACCTTGTTCTCCGCCATCACTGATTGGCATGCCTCGCATACCTTTGTGAGCGGCTGGAACGAAGGTAGTTCAACTGCGCTTGCCTGGGCTGTGCCGACAGAAGTCGGGCGACGTGGTTCACTGCGTACCTTTTATCGTCCTAATAGTAACAATCTGCTGACTCCTGATGCGAATCAGCGCGGGACACAAGTTGTGCCACTCACTAGTAGTGCAAGTGTAATTGCCGGGAGCGTGGCACTTGTGCTTGTGCCGTGGTTGCTCATCGCCTTGCTCGCAACACGTCGTCGTCTCTTTCCAACACAAAGCACTGCTCTTGAGACCCTGAGCCTTGCCTATCTGCCCGCCCTTGCATGTGAAGCTCTCCTGCTCGCCCTCGCACGCGAGCCGCAGATGCCACAACCATTTCCCTACACATGGGCATGGGGTCTTGTCTTGCTTGGCCTTACCGCGATAAGCTATGCTGTGCTGTGTGCAAATAGTAGGGACCGATGTATCACGTCCTTGTCGGCGGTTGGTATGGTCAAAGGACGTGATACATCGGTCCCTACAGATTCGCAATCTACATTCATGGCTGGTGTAGTCAAAGGACGCGATCAATCGGTCCCTATGGGTTTGCAATTCGTGTTTTCCCTCCTACGTATCCATTGGCCTGTCGTGTTACTCTTCCTGGTGGCTATTCCCTTGATTTCGTATAACTTGTCCTACGAACCTATGTGGCAGGACGAGTTGTCGAGCTACTATACCGCGAAGGGTATTCTGGCTCATGGCTTACCGCTTTTCCCGTCGGGCTTTTTCTATGCGAAGGCAGAACTCCATTCGTATCTGCTCGCACTATGGATGCTTATCTTTGGCGACTCGGTAGGTGCGGCACGTATGTTGAGCGTCGTCGAATATCTCATCAGCATTCCTCTCCTGTATGCAGTTGGATGCTATTTCTTCGAGCGACGTGTTGCATTACTCGCAACGGCGATGCTGGCATTTTCACCTGTTTCGCTGATATGGGGTCGTCAGGTACGCATGTATGAGCAGGCACAAGTCTTGACGTTACTCTCGGTCTATCTGCTCTTTAAAGCAGTGCAAGAACGCTCACGTACACGCCTGATTTATCTCGCAGTCGGCTCGGTTGTTCTGACCTACCTCAGTCATGAGGAAACGTTTATCATTCTGCCTGCACTCGTTGTGTGCGTACTGATGATAAGTATGAATACGGTTGATGACAAGGGGCGTACAAGGCGTCTTCCGGCGGTGTTGTATCAAAAACACTGGTGGTTCGCGGCATTGATCGGGGGCATCATCATTGGTATTCAATTGCTTATTGCGCATTTCACACATCCGCCTGTGCTTGGCACGGATCAGAGCGAACGCCCATTTGTGCAGTTGACCACTGACAACATCCCATTTTATACGACGTTACTCTTCACACCAACGAATCATGAAGCGTGGCTCGTGCTTAATTCTCTACTGGCAACCGTTGGCTGCTGGTGGGCCAGGAGAAGCACAGATAAACGCATACAGTACTGTGCGGTCTTTCTGGTGTTATCCTTCCTGACGCTTGTCCTGCTTTTTACGATGCAGGCAGATCGCTACTTTTACCCCTTGCTTCCCATCTACTACTTGATGGGTGCTTACGCGATGGTCGTGAGTATGCGGGCATTGTGGAAGTTCGCGCGTGTACGACTTGTGCAGCATCCATCAGAGCATTCCACGTCTTTTATGCTAGGTAGCTATCTCACACGACCTGTACAAGGAATGGTCACGTTGACGGTCACACTGCTATGTGTGGGTGTTTTGATTGTGCCAATTCTCCCGCTTAGTGGTTATAACCTGTTCATTAGTCGCATGGTTGGGTTCTCGTACCATCGCCATTATCCCGACTATGATGCTGTCGGACAATACATGCACCAGCACTGGCGTCAAGGGGATGCCGTGTTATGTGTCAGTCCAGATTTCTCGGTCAACTACTATGTTGGTCATGCTGACGCCTTCTTCTCAATAGATCGTGCGCTTTTCCTGTTTGAGCAAAATGGGCATATTGTAGGGACATCAATTGGCGGACAAGCATTGCTCAATCAAAACGATCTACACGCCTTTTTAGATGCCCATAAGCGTGTGTGGGTAATTTCAAGCAATGGCTTTTATCAGTCATTAGTGACAAAACGTTTTACCTTCCCACCCGATATGCACATCGTCTTTGAAGGCTACGGCTCCGCCATCTATCTACGCGATAGTTGATTGTAATCGTCTACTAATGTTGATTCAAAGGTTTCGTAGGGACCGATTTATCGCGTCCTCGTCAGCGGTCGATTGCCAAGAGGACGCGATAAATCGGTCCCTACGAAACCTTCATCCATAACAATAGGAGAAACTATTCATGTATATATCTCGCTTTCTACTCATTGGAAAAGTAATGTTATTCCTTGTGGTGACAATCTTGTTAGTAAGTTGTTCCTCCGCGAATGCTTCTGGCATCAAGGAGGTGGCAACACCAGCCAAAAAAAGTCCTACTCGCGTGGTCTTGGCACCCACTAAAATAGCAACGACCAAACTTTCGCCCGCTATCGATACAGTTGTAGGGCAGGTGCTGACAAATATGCACCAACACGCGTGGAATGTAAACGCTATGACGCATAATACCGTAACAGGTGGACTCTACATTAATTGGAAAATGTCCGATCCATCAATTACGAACGTAACAAATCCTGGAGCTGATGGTGATACCGATCATAACCATGATCCGCAGGTTGATTTACTGTATCTGGAGTCGCTAGCGGAATACCATCAATTGCATCCGCAAGACACCACATACAATGCTGATCTACAGAGAGCAACTTCACTGAACCTTGCGGACTTCAAAAATTATAGTCAACCAAAGGGCTGGATATACTTCGCTTTACTCAAAGTAGGGGCGTTGCTGCATAACACAGCACTTGTTAACACGGCACACACTGTAGCGAGCAACTTTTATAGACATAGCTATGATACGACACTTGGCTTTGTCTACGACCGCAATCATAGCCCCGGTGTCTACAACTCAGATCATACGCTTACTTGTGGCGTAGCATTGATTGATGCTGGTATACGTTGGAATACTCCAGCGTGGGTGACTGCTGGTGAGAAGACGGTGGAGCATACCATCGCAGTTGCTCAGGACCCGCAGTACCACCTGTTTTACTATAGTATGGTCGTGAGTAACAATGGGCACGATACTGTAAGTAACTACAAGGCGAAACCAGCAACACAAGGGCAAATTGTTGATGCCCTGTTGACTGCGTATACGCTTGTTCATCGTCAACAGTATCTTGATGTTGCAAAGCAAGTATTACAAGCAATCGTACAAACAACCAATATGTGGGATACTACATTAGGTGGCTACTACTTTGCCTTCAACTTGAGTACAGGCACTCCTATCACCGCATACAAGGAGACGCGTAGTCAAAGTTTGATGTTGCTTGCTTTGCATCACTATGACACGCTTATACATCCGCAATATACTTCGCAGGAGCAACAGCTTGTTGACGTTTTGACTCAGCATTTTTACAATACTACCTATCATGGCTACTTCTACCGTACCACTCCAGATTTCCAAGTTTTCGTCACGCGTCAAAAACAAGGCGTAGGAACCGAAGACTACTTTACCACAGAGGCAATGGGAGGCGCGATGGACGCTTTGCAAACAACCGAGTTGGGGTGAAACGTTGTAGGGACCGATCATTCACATTGACGAAATAATATGGTAATGCGGACCCACGGACGCCCACAAGGGGCTACCCTACTATACACGGCGTGCGGAGCACGCAAGAGCGGTGTATAGTAG
>CAXTWV010000106.1:0-8117 GCA_964248005.1 uncultured Ktedonobacteraceae bacterium
GCGTGATTCAAACCGTTGGTGTAGAACGTAACGGCGAGACGCTCAGCGGTACGAGCAATGGTCAGAATTTGAGGAATTGGTGTTACACATTCTGGATCATATGCCGCAGCTGCATGAGCACTATGCTGTGAGAGCAGAGTACTTCCTGCAACAGCAAGACCGGTAACGCCAGCAGCTCCTGCCACGGCTCCTTTGAGAAGGTTACGACGTGACTTCTGAGTTTTTGATGTTTCTGTGATGACTTGTTCTGACTTCTGCATGACAATACATCCTTCCATGATGGTATAGAGGGTTTAAGCATACAGTATGTATGCTTTTAAAAAAGTAAGAAAAACTTTGCACTTCCCCAAGTGCGATTTAAACACGATATGCGTTTAAGTGAGAAGATTGCTAAGTGCGTGGTGATACACTAGACTGTGATAAGGTTCTCTCATCAGTCGTCATCGCCTTCTCACACTATACTACGCCAGGTATTTGAAATTGGATTGCATGAATTTTTTCTTTCGGATACCTATTTGGAGTAGAATACCTATGAAAGAAAAACTCTTCTCCTACAAAGAAGTCAAGAAAGAAGATAACGTATGACATGGGAACCGGAACTGGACGAATTGCATCGTCGTGAGCAGTTGGCACAGGCAATGGGTGGTGCTGAAAAAATCGCGAAGCACCACACACAGGGACGTTTAACGGTACGCGAGCGAATGGTACTGTTGCTCGATCCTGACACATTTCACGAAACAGGTACACTTGCCGGGACAGCCGAGTATAGTGATGATGGACAGTTGACGGCATTTCGTCCCGCGAATTTTGTGTTCGGCACGGGACGTATTGAGGGTCGCAAGGTTGTTGTAGGGGGCGATGATTTTACAGTACGCGGTGGGGCCGCCGATGCCGCGATTATTGGAAAGCAGGTCTACTCGGAGCAACTCGCCAATAGCCTGCAAATCCCGCTTGTACGATTGGTCGATGGAACGGGTGGTGGTGGAAGTGTGAAGATGCTTGAGCAACACGGTTTTACGTATGTGCCAGCAAATCCTGGCTGGAATTATGTTGTAGATAATATGAGCCTTGTACCTGTCACTGCCGCGTGTTTAGGCTCTGTGGCGGGCCTGGGAGCGGCACGATTGGCGGCCTCACATTTTTCTGTGATGATTGAGGGTATCGCGCAATTGTTTGTGGCGGGACCGCCCGTTGTGAAGTCTGGCATGGGTGAAGACCTGACAAAAGAAGAGTTAGGTGGAGTGGCAATTCATCGTACTAGTGGTGCTGTCGATGCGGTTGTACGCACCGAGCAAGAGGCGTTTACATTGATGCGCCAATTTCTGTCGTACCTGCCACAGAATGTCTTTCAACTGCCACCCGTACAAACTCCTACAGACTCGCCTACTCGTCGTGACGAATCGCTGCTGGCAGCAATTCCACGCAACACGCGTCGTCCCTATCGTATTCGACCAATTCTGGCATCTATCTTTGACGAGGGGTCGGTCTTTGAACTTGCACGTTATGGTCGAGCAACAGTGACTGCGCTTGCAAGGCTTGATGGGCATCCAGTAGGAGTCGTCGCCGCTGATCCTTATATGGGTGGTGGCGGCCTCACAGTTGAAGGTGCTGATGCGATGATTCGCCTGGTTGACTTGTGCCAAACCTTTCATTTGCCAATTGTCACATTGACAGATCAGCCTGGACTAGCCATTGGACGTGAGGCAGAACGTAGAGGCACGATTCGCTATGGAGTACGGGCGATTTCGGCGGTCTATCAGGCTACGGTGCCAGCAGCAGAGGTAATTATTCGACGCGTCTTTGGTGTCGGCGGTGCGGGTATGACCAATCGACACGCGTTTACACAACGTTATGCGTGGCCCTCTGCCGATTGGGGTTCTCTGCCTGTGGAGGGAGGAATCGAGGCAGCCTATAAGCGTGAACTTGATGCAAGTGAGGACCCGAAAGCATTGTTTGAGGAGATACGTACACGTTTAGATGCTGTTCGTTCGCCATTTCGCACGGCAGAACGCTTTATCATCGAGGAGATTATCGACCCTAGAGAGACGCGGCCTCTTCTGTGTGAATGGGTACATGATGCCTACGCGCTCTTGCCACAACAGGTAGGGCGACCACATCACGGTACAAGGCCATAACATGGATGCTACACAGGCAATTGGATCCGCCAATTGCCTGTGTAGCATCCATGTTATTTTTACATTGTCCGTAATTCGCGTTTGAGAATTTTGCCGGTTGCGTTTTTGGGTAATGGTTCGTCCAAAAACTGAATGGTGCGGGGATATTTGTAGGCAGCGACACGCTCTTTACAGAACGCGCGGATATCCTCCTCAGTCGCGGTCGTTCCAGGTTTCAAGTAGACGAAGGCTTTGACTTCTTCGCCCATGTTGGCATCGGGTATCCCGACGACCGCGACTTCTGAGACCGCCGGATGCTCGTAGAGGACCTCCTCGATTTCACGCGGGTAGACGTTGAAGCCACCTCGGATAATCATGTCTTTCTTGCGGTCAACAATTGAGAAGTAGCCGTCCTCGTCCATTTTGCCGATGTCGCCGCTGTGAAACCAGCCGTTGTGAATGGCTTCCGCGGTTGCTTCTGGTCGCTTATAATAGCCCTTCATTACATTGTGACCGCGAATGACGATTTCGCCAATGTCGCCAACTGGAACTTCCTGATCGTTGGCATCAACCACTTTCATCTCAACACCATACACGGGCAAGCCAACTGTTCCAGGCTTTGTAGGTTTGAAGAGAACATTAAACGATGCCGTTGGCGATGTTTCAGAGAGACCGTAACCTTCCAGGATTGTGACACCAAACTCGTTTTTCCACGCCTGTAACACTTCAACGGGATTAGCGGCACCACCACTAATACAGATACGTAAACTCGACAGGTCGTATTTCTTGCGGTCGGGATGGTTCAACAGGTAGATATACATGGTTGGCACGCCTGCGAACGTTGTCACATGGTCACGTTGAATGATCTCAAAGGCTTTCGCGGGTTCAAAGCGAGTCATGAGTGTGAGTGTTGCACCAACCGTTATCAGGACATTCATGACAGAGCTGATACCAAAGGAATGGAAGAGTGGCAAGGCAACAAGGCCAACATCATCATCATGCCATTCAATCCCTAGTGAATCTTTTGAGGTTCGAGCGTTGAAGAATAGGTTGAAGTGGCTCAGTTCGGCCCCTTTGGGTCTGCCTGTTGTGCCACTTGTGTAGAGAATGACGGCGGTATCATCGGGCATCGTTGGCACCATTTCAAAGGTTGGCGCGGTTTTCGCCATCATCGCGTTCAGGCTAGTGGCACCTTTTACGTCAGGCACAACATTTGAACCTGGGGCATTGACGATTACAAGATGATCGGCGGTCTCCGTTTGTTGATAGCCACTCACGGCTTCGGCAGCAAAGCCTTCCCAGACAATAAGCATCACGGCGTCACTGTCTTGCAGGTGATAGGCTACTTCGGGTGCTTTGAGCAACACATTAAGTGGAACAGTGGTTGCCCCGGCTTTGGCAATGCCATAGAAGCACACAACGAATTGTGGGATGTTGGGCAACATAAGGGCCACTTTTTGCCCAGGTTGAATACCAGCACGAGTAAGAGCGTTCGCGAACTGATTCGAGGCCGCATCCAGTTGACTATATGTCATTTTGAAATCGTCAAAGATAAGAGCGGTATGATCGGGTTTACGTTTGCTCGTCTCGGCAAGCATCGTTGCTAAATTGAGACTCATCGAACAGTGTCCTTTCTCTGTGTATGCATTCGTTGAATTTCGTCATTCAATATGTATATCTTCTCATTATATTTTATCCAACATAATCAAGCAAAGTCGTTATATAACGAAACTTATCAAACAGATACTGGGTATAAAGATATCATTAATATTTACAAAAGAGGTACTATAGATGTTGCATTACATTTGACATGCGTTGTATACATGTATTAACATCATACGATAATTGTGATGGTTCAGACAATTAGATATTCATTTAGCGATGGGGGTACTTCATCAAAGAGAGCAAAAGATGCCTCAAGTGTATAACCTTGACCTTGAAACAATGCTCTCCACACTTTCACGGCGTCAACTTTCTGGAAGTCTTGTAGCTGATGTACCAAGAGGAAGAGTGGGAAGAGAGCCAGGGCACATCGAGATCAGCGTTGATAGCGGAAAAGTAGTTTCTTGCTCACTACAAAGTGGGCAAACATATATTACTGGTGAAAGCGCATTACAAATCCTTGCGCGGCTAGATATCATACCATGGATATTTACAGCTTCACCAAAACAATCACTGGTACCATCGACACAATCGTTGGTACCGATAGGGGAAGTTTCTCGAATACCTATTCCGAGACGATTCGGAACATTACAACAGACAGAACTGGCACGATTACCGCGTACACATTTTCAAGTCTATGCATACATAGATGGGAAAAGGACGGTAGAGGAAATCGCGCACCAACTAAGGACGACGCCACAACAGATTGAACGCGTCCTTTTTGATTTACAAACATGGAAGATTGTGCAATACAAGTAGCTAAAAATAGCTTGTAAGGTACTGAATTGCAGTAAGCATACAACAGATTGGCGGATTAGTAGAATGCAAGGCGAATTTAACGACAGCGTATTACAAAATGTACAACTGGCAACGCGCAAACGACGCAACTATTTTAACTGGTGGTATCGTTTTACAGCTCCCCCTGTTCCTCCTCCAAATGCTCCATTGGAGGTACGCGAAATTGCGCGACAAGGACGCCTTACCAGCGTTGTTATTTTCATTCTGATTTTTCTCAACTTTGGTTCTGTGCCTTCGGCGGTAGCGGGTCTTAACCCCGCACTGTTTGTTGTGCTGATTGTCTCTTTTATCACAATTGGTGTTGCAATAGTGCTCAACCGTCGTGGCTCTGTGTTCTGGGCAGGCTTGATTCTTGTGTTGGTTCACGCGATAGGAATCATGATAAATCTCTTCACAACCCCAAGCGGTTTGAGCTTTCAGGTGATCTCGTCTTTTTCAATACTCATCCTCCCCACGTTGCTTGCAGCCGCCTTGTTACCAGCGAGTTCGGTCTTTGTATTCGCCGTTCTCAGTACCATCTTCTGTTTTCTCGCCGTTACCTTTATGCCTCGTTCGACTGGTTTCAACGATCCTGCATCGCTCGTGTTTGTGCAAGGCGTCGTCTTGCCAGCCGTCGTACAAGGCGCAACGGCTGGCATTTCTTTTTTGTGGGTGAGTAGCCTGCAACGTGCATTACGCGAACGAGATCAAGCGGAAGAGGTAGCGCGTCTTGAGCGTGATCTTTCCGAGCAAGCGGAGGTCATGGCACAGCAAAAGGTGCAATTGGACCAGAGCATCAACATGATTCTGCAAACGCAGATGCGTGTTGCCAATGGTGACTTGAGTGCTCGTGTTCCGCTTACGTCTGAAAACGTGTTGTGGTCGGTTGCTGGTACGTTGAATAATTTGATTACACGCTTGCAACGTGCGCAGAACGCGGAAGAACAGCTAGAGCGCACGAACGCAAGCGCGAATTGGTTAGTTTCAATGATGCGCCATCATAAATCTGGTCAACCTGCTGGCAGGTATACACGTACAGGAACAGCCATCGACCCTATTGCAATGGAGCTGTTTTCGCAGACAAACGGGCAACAACAGGCACCACAAGAGCAACGCCAACGCTTATAAAATGAAAGGAACTATTTCATGAAGGCAATTCGAGTTCACCAACGTGGTGGTCTTGATGCGATGAATATAGAAGAGGTGACGCGTCCGACCCCTGGTACTGGTCAAGTGTTAATCAAGGTTGCGGCTGCGGGAGTCAACTTCGCGGATATAGGACAACGGAATGGCAATTACCAAAACCTTGCGCCCTTACCTTTGACGTTAGGCTTCGAGGCGGCGGGCGTCATCGAAGAGGTGGGAGCAGATGTCTCGACGGTGAGCAAAGGGACACGCGTTGTATCGCTTGTCGATGGCGGCTATGCGGAATACGCTGTGGCAGATGCAGCAGTCGTGGTTCCATTGCCCGACGAGGTAAGTTTCGCGGCGGCGGTAGCAGTTCCCGTACAAGGGCAAACCGCGTATCTTGCTCTGGAGAAGGCCGCTCGTCTACAGCATGGTGAACGCGTATTGATCCATTCGGCGGCTGGTGGCGTTGGCACATTAGCGACCCAACTGGCAAAACTCATGGGAGCGAGCATGGTGATTGGCACCACGACGAATGAGAGCAAAGAAGCGTTCATTCGCGCTCAAGGTGCTGACGCTGTAGTACGAACCAATGAGAAGAACTGGGTCGAGCAGGTGATGCAAGCAACACAGGGGCAAGGAGTAGATATTGTATTGGAGACCATTGGTGGCGAGATTGGACAGCAAAGCCTTGGCTGTCTGACACCCAATGGACGAATGGTCGTCTATGGTACGTTGACGGGTGCAGTCACTCCGGTTATTACACAAATGCTGATTCCTAAATGCTTAAGCATTGTTGGCTACAACACGAATATACAGAGTCTCGCGGATCAGATGCGAGCCAGTCATGCTTTACTACGCTACATTGCTTCTGGACAAATACACGTCACAGTTGACGATAGCTTTCCATTGACAGAAGCAGCTGCAGCGCATAAAGCAATCAGCGAACACAAAACACGTGGTAAAGTTGTATTAACTATTTAACGGCACAACAAGTAGACACAGATTGAAAGGAAACTCTCTTGTCTGAATTTGCACCTCTTACCGATGCGCCAGCGATATTGCCAAGCGCGCCGGATGTGGCTCAAGCACCAACAAAGCCAGTAACACCACTATTTCAACTGCTGTTATCCCTCGCGAACGTTGTGGTATGGTTATCAATTATTCCACTGTATCAGCTTCTGCTACCTGCACAGGTCGCGGTTCTTGATCCTCAAAACAAGATTTCGACGCTTTCGTTCATCATCTTCATCGCGGGCATCACGTCGGTGCTGGCGCAACCATTAGCGGGAGCATTTAGTGATCGTACTGCATCACGCTTTGGTCGTCGTCGTCCATGGATTGTTGGGGGTATGTTGCTGGTAGTGATTGCCCTGCTATTTATGGCAAATGCACCAAACATTCCGCTTTTGGCAGTTGAATTGGGAGCATTTGGCCTTGTGATGGGCGCGGTACTGTCACCAGTATTGGCAATCATTCCTGACATGGTTCCTATACGCCAACGTGCTACGGTTTCCGCTTTTGTAGGTTTAGCGCAGCCACTCGGCACACTGATAGGGATTATCCTCATTGCGCAGGTGATTAAGTCCACGCAGATTTCATACTACGTCGTTGCGGGTATCCTGTTTGTCATCATACTGCTCTTTGCAGTGTTTGTTCGCGAGACACCCATACCGAAAGAGAGCGTGCCGCCATTCTCGTTCCGCGAGTTTTGGAGCCATTTCTTCATCAATCCAGTGAAATATCCCGATTTCGGTTATACATGGCTCGCACGCTTCCTGGTAATTCTGGCACAAACAGTTCTTGTAGAGTTTATTTTATTCTACCTGAATGACGTAGTTCATTACCAGAAACTCTTTCCCGGACAAAGCGCACAGCAAGGAGTGTCAATTTTCCAGGGCATCTACACGCTCACGCTGATCGTCTCGACAATTATCGCAGGTATCATTTCTGACCGTTTGCAGAGACGAAAGATTTTCGTGGTTGTCGCGAGTATTGTGATGACGATTGCCCTGTTACTGCTTGCCTTTGTGCCAGGGTGGACGACGGTGCTGATTGTCGCGGCGGTCTTCGGTATTGGATTTGGTATCTACATTTCCGCTGACATTGCCCTTGCAACGCAAGTGTTGCCACAGGTACAAAGTCAAGGGAAAGACCTGGGCTTTATCACAGCAGCAAACATTCTACCAGAATTACTGTTTCCTGTGATTTCCTTCGTCGCATTTGGCATCTTTAATGGCTATCCAGCATTGTTCACGATTGCTGCCGTTGCCACGTTATTAGGTGCATTGTGCATCCTACCGATCAAGAGTGTGCGATAAATATATAGTTAGGAATACAAAAACGCGTGTAGCAAAAGTTCTAAGTTTGCCACACGCGTTTTTTTGTTACTAAATATATTAAACTTTGAAAGCCCCTAAGTTTTCTTTTATATAT
>CAXTWV010000106.1:8127-14524 GCA_964248005.1 uncultured Ktedonobacteraceae bacterium
ATAAGGTTAACATATTCAGGAAAAAATGCGCGTCACAAACGTAGAACGTTTGTGGCGCGCATTTTGCCCTGAATATGTTAACCCTTGAATGCTGCTACATTTTCTTGTTGATAGGCATCCATCGTGCGCGGCTTTTGGCGTATGAGTTGCTCAAGATCGGAGGAGACAGATGCGCCACCGCCTTGACGATAGAATTGATAGAGTTTGACAAGGCTATCGGCGTACCATTCGGGAAGATGTGCTGACAGAAGTTGTTGGCGCATGGCTTCGTCAGGTACAGGTGTATAGGTGATCTGTTTGCCAAGCAGTGTTGAGAGTTTCTCAGCAATCTGTGTGTCAGTGAGTGCTTCAGGGCCTGTAATATCGTATGCACGTCCCTCGTGGCCTGCTTCGGTGAGTACATTGGCGGCAGCGAGAGCAATATCACGCGTATCAACGTGGCTGACCCGCGCATCGGCAAGAGGTTCATAAAATGTTCCTTGCGCGACAATTGAGCGTGCATGAGACGTGACAAAGTTTTGCATGAAAGAGTTGAGGCGCAAAAAGGTATATGGGATCCCTGATGCTTGTATCGTTTCCTCGCCCTGTGCGTGAATGCTTGTGAAAGGGCAGATAGCGTCTACGTCGGCACCCAGTACGGAATGTTTGACGATATGCTGTACGCCTGCTTGTTTTGCCTCATCGACAAGCATACCCTCGGTCTCTGCTAGTTCTGGATTACTTGGTGTCAGAATATACAAGTGCGATACCCCTTGCATGGCGGCACGAATGCTTGCTCTCTCTGTTATATCTCCAAGCACGGCATCAACGCCTTGCGCTTTCAGCCGTGCTACATCCTCTGGTTTACGTGCAAGTGCGCGGAACGTCGCCTTGCGTGTGAGAAGTTCCGTAAGAAGTTTGCTACCAACATTGCCCGTTGACCCTGTGACAAGAATCATGCTCACTATTTTCCTTACAACTACTATCGTGCAAAACACTACAATACGACGAAAAACGACTATTCTCTTATCGTCATTTATTATAGGCATATTTAGAGCTTCGTTGAAAGTATAAGGCTTAGAGAGAACCACATCCATGAGAAAGTTCGTAGTAAGATAGTAGAGGATAATTTTGCTGCTACATATTGTTCTTGTTCTTGACAAACTATTGCATCCGCTACGTGAAGTGACAAAGGTAGGGACTGATTATGTCGTTTAACAAATTGGTACGGATGTAGGGGCTTTAATTCATTACGCCCTCGTTCGGCCTACGATGCGGGACGAGGGCGTAATGAATTAAAGCCCCTACATCCGACGTATCCCCGTTAATTTGTCAAACCGCATTATCACGTCCTTGTTGGCATTTCAATTGCTAAGAGGACGTGATACATCGGTCCCTACAAAGTGGGTTATGTGCAGAGAAACAGATAGAGCGTGTTGTCTTCAAGATTTCTTATACGAATACATACAGGAAGAGATAAGATACGATGGCGGAACTACGGTATGATGTACTCGTTCTTGGTGCGGGAGCGGCTGGAAGCACCGCTGCAACTACAGTTGCCAGGCAAGGGATGAGTGTCGCACTCATAGAGCGTGACGAAATTGGGGGAACCTGTCTGAACTATGGCTGTGACCCTACAAAAACATTACTTTTTATTGCTGATCTTTTGCATCAGGCACAACATGCCGAACGTTACGGTTTGCATATTCCGACGGCTTCCGCTCATTGGGAGGAAGTACAAGCCTATGTGCAACATATCATTCGCGATATGCGCGGTGGTAGCACAGAAGAGGCATGCGTAGACTTAAAAAACAATGGAGTAGAGGTTTTCAGGGGTGAGGCACGTTTTATTTCACCACATGAGGTGGTGATAACAAGCAAACAAGAAACACAAAGCGGAAATACAGAGCAGACGATTTCGGCAAAGCACATTCTCATTGCGACCGGGAATGAGACAGCGATACCACCTATTGACGGTTTACAACAAGCTGGCTTTATCACCAACGTTGAAGCTGTCGCGCTTCCTACACTACCACGTCGTTTGGCAATTCTTGGTGGTGGCGCGATAGGTATAGAATTTGCGCAGATGTTTCATCGTTTCGGAGTGGATGTCACCGTGCTTGAGCAAAGTTCCTCGCTGCTCAGTAAAGAAGACCGCGAGGTGGCTGATATGCTCGTAACGTTGCTACACGCGGAAGGAGTGCAGACTGAGACTGGCATCGAACTTGTGTCCGTTCGTCGCGAGAATGATGGAAAACATGTGCTATTTCAGACGAGCAAGAATACAAAAGAGGAACTGGTGGTTGATGAGCTATTAGTAGCAATTGGGCGCAAGCCAGCAATCGAAACACTAGACCTGAAAGCTGCCGGTGTCGAGACAACGAAGAAAGGCATTCAGATTGATACGACATTACGTACCACTGTGCCGCATATCTGGGCAGCAGGCGATGTGACAGGGGGTCTCCAGTTTACGCACGTTGCTACAGAACAAGGAAAAGTAGTGGCCCAAAACATGCTTGCAGAGCATCCACAACCCTTTGGTGAGCGTGTTGTGCCTTGGGTGACATACACAAATCCACCGCTGGCCCATGTAGGGCAGACCGAGGAAGAACTGCGTGAGGCAGGCGTGGACTATAAGGTTGGACGAATGCAATTCAAAGAGGTGGAACGTGCCATCGCGCAAGACGAAACCGAAGGATTGGTGAAGGTGTTGGTGGATGCACAGGGAAAAATCCTGGGAGGGCATATTCTTGGATTCCGTGCGGACGATTTGCTGGCTCCTCTCGTGGTTGCGATGCAAGCTGGCTTGTCGGTACAGGCACTTGCAGCTACCATTCTTCCTTATCCAACGCTCAGCGAGGGAGTACGTCGGGCGGCTGAAAACGTCTAAAGACTTCTCCATGTGCTCCTTGTTTGAGGTATGATGGATGTATTGAATACTTTCATTGTAGGTAAAGATGCGAGAACAGGATAGAAGGAAGCATGAGCGCAACATCAATCGTTGAAACGCGTTATGGCAAAATACAAGGGACGCAAAAAGAGGGTGTCTTGGTCTGGAAGGGCATTCCTTTTGCGCAGCCACCGCTAGGGTCGCTGCGCTTTCGTGCTCCACAACCAGTAGAGGGATGGACAGGAATACGGGAAGCCACACAATTTGGCCCAATCTCGCCACAGGCATCAAGTGGGTCTTTTGGCACACTTCCTGGCCCGATGAGCGAGGATTGTCTGACACTCAATATCTGGTCGTCGGGGGCTGATGATGCGCGACGGCCTGTTATGGTATGGATTCATGGTGGCAGTTTTGTGACTGGTGCTGGTTCGACACCGTGGTATAATGGCACATCCTTTGCGACACAGGGTGATGTTGTGGTTGTGACAATCAACTATCGGCTCGGTGCGCTTGGCTTCCTGTATCTCGCTGAGTATGCAGGGGAGGAGTATGCAACCTCTGGCAACAACGGCTTACTCGACCAGATCGCGGCGTTGACATGGGTACGTGAGAATATCACAGCATTTGGAGGCGACCCTGATAACGTGACTATTTTCGGTGAGTCTGCCGGAGCGATGAGCATTGGTGCATTACTGGCTATGCCAGCAGCACGTGGCTTGTTTAAACGAGCTATTCTGCAAAGTGGGGCAGCTCATCGTGTTAATAGCAGGCAAACCGCAGCGAGTGGGACACAAAGTCTTCTGCGAGAACTCGAACTTGGACCACACGATATGAATCGTCTTCTCACGACATCAGTAGATGATATTCTCAGAGCACAAGGGACGTTGCCGAGTTCGGTTCAGTGGCGTGCCTTTAGTCCTGTTGTCGATGGTGTGGCACTGCCTAAACGCTCGATAGATGCTATCGCAGATAGTTCGGCGGAGGGTGTTGACGTACTGGTTGGGACAAATCTGGATGAGATGAAGTTGTTCACGGTGTTTGACCCTAATCAACAACATGTGGACACGAAGCTGTTGACAACACTCTTCGGAGATAGAGGAAACGAGATACTGACTATCTATGAAGCCCAACAATATGAGGCTCCCTTATCGACGCCATGGGAAGCGTTTTTGACTGACCGCACATTTCGTATTCCAGCGATTCGTGTCGCGGAGCAACAGGCCAAACATGGCGCGTCGGCATGGATGTATCGCTTCGATTGGCCTACTCCTGTCTATGGAGGTGTATTGGGAGCATGTCACGCGCTCGAAATTCCTTTTGTATTCAACACGCTTCAACGTCCAAGTACCGCGATACTCACAGGGGGAGCCGATGCACCACAGTCTATCGCGGATGCGATGCACGCGGCATGGATTGCCTTCGCGCACGGTAGAGACCTGACACAGGTGCAAGGACTTCCAACGTGGCCTCGCTATGATGAAGAGCAACGAGCGACTCTGCTGTTTAACAAGGAATGTTCTGTACAAGAGAACCCGCAGGCGGTGACGCGTCAATTGTGGGAAGGGGTCATGTAGGGGTCTAATTCATTACACCCTCGTTCGGCATTACAAGCCGAACGAGGGTGTAATGAATTAGACCCCTACATCGGTCGTTCCTGTATTCAGTTTCGTTTAGATGAGGCTGAGAATATGGCACTGGCACGCACAATGCGCTCTTCGCCGACCCAGAGATAGGTGTTGGCAAAGGCGAGACGACCCCCTACCTTTTGGACATCGACATGGGCTTCGACCCAATCGCCAAGCTTTGCACTACCAGCAAAGTCGGCGGTGATACTGGCGGTTGTCAGGAGGGTAGAGGGAACAGCACCACTCTCTTTTTCTACGCCAACGAATGCGGCATTGTAGCCGAGCGCGATATCAGCCATCGCGATGAGTAAGCCACCATGAGCGGTACCGCGTGTGTTGGTGTGGTGCTCGGTGATGCGCAATCCAATAATCAAGCTGTCGCCTTCGGTCCGTTGATAAAACGGTCCCATCGCATCGAGAAATGGACTAGTGCGAAAAAGAGTGGTAAAGCCTTCTGGAATATCGCTCATACGTGAAATGCTCCTCTGTTTTGACAATTTTTGATCTATGGTCAGCATATCACAGCACGACCGCGCTTACACTCTCGTTATTCAGCGTGTACAATAAGAACAAAACATAGCGAGGAGCAAGTACCGATGAATATTCGCGCACTGGACCATGCAGCACTATTGGTCAAAGATGTTGAGCGTTCGCGCCATTTTTATGTAGAGATACTAGGGATGAACGAGGAGTCTCGACCAAGCAACTTTTCCTTTCCTGGAGCGTGGTTTCGCAAGGGGGCTGCACACATACACCTTATCGGCGAAGATGAAGAGGGACGAGCAGCACAAGTTACACCTACGTACTATGACAGTGAGTTAGCAACGGGTCATGCTCCCCATCTTGCCTTTGAGGTTGATGATTTGGAAGCAACCCAAAAGCATCTCCGTTCGCACAACATAGAGATTGTCGGTGGTCCACGTCCACGCGGCGACGGAGTAGAGCAACTCTACGTGCTCGATCCCGATGGGTATGTTATCGAGTTCTTTGTGTTCCCTGCATAAGCTGGAGGTGTTCTAAGGAACGTTGATATGTGCAGACGGAAATGCAGTGCATTTCCGTCTGCACATATCAACGTTCCTTAGTTTTGTATTTGGCTATTCTTGGATGCTATAACTTGGATCATTCTGATTCGCTAGCCAGATGAGTGTTTGCCCGTCAGTCTCTTTCTGCCTATTCGTGATTTCGGCGTTCCAATCTTCATCTGGTACGTTATTGATAGCATCGGTCAAATTGCTTTGCATTGTTCTTTGAAGGCTCTCAATCACAGCCTGCCCATCGCCTTGATCGAGACGCTCGTTCACATAATCTCTGAGTCGCATATGTATTCTCCTTGTCTTCGCGCTACGAAATGCACAACTTTCTATAGTATGCACGTTTTTGTAAGGGTTTGCGACTCTATATACAGCCTCTTTTTACCGCAAACATTACACCTTTAGCAGACATAGATGAGATTGCGGAAATTGCACGAAGCCTTGTACAATGGGCGTAGCGACCCTCTACAAGCTGTCATGTACAAGGTTTTGTGTAGTTATATTGAGCGTGGAGGAACAAAATGGCGACCTATATTAGCCTGGTGAACCTCACGGAGCAGGGCATACGAGAGGCCAAGAACGCACCAGAACGCTTGCAAACGTTTGACGCAGCACTGAAAGAGGCAGGAGGAAAACTGATTGGTTTCTATCTTGTCATGGGTCAATTTGATTATATTGTGATCACTGAGGCACCCGATGACCAAACGGCGGCACGGCTCATTCTGGGTACGATTGCACAGGGAAGTATGCGTACCCAGACATTACGCGCCTTCCCGCGTGAAGAGTTTGAGTCTATTGCAATGGGATTACAGTAAAACAGCACGTAGAAAACAAGGATATGGGCGGTTAACCGCCCATATCCTTGTTTT
>CAXTWV010000107.1:0-2872 GCA_964248005.1 uncultured Ktedonobacteraceae bacterium
TTGCACGGAATCGTCAAACCGGGGTGTAGCGCAGTCGGCTAGCGCGCAGCGTTCGGGACGCTGAGGTCGGAGGTTCAAGTCCTCTCACCCCGACCAGGATGGCATATCCAACATGCCACACTCTCTCCCTACAGGGGAAATAAAGGAGTCTCAGGAATGCAGGCATATCAGATACATGTCACAGCCCTCGCGGGATGTACAGCCCTGATATCTCCTCCACGCCTCGATACGAGTACATTCTGTATATCGCAATCGAAGCGTGAAGTGCGCCCTGCCGCCCCTGACTCACCTGGACGTGCAAGACGCCTCCCACCTTATCCACTCAGTCGTCGTAGCAGGCGGCAGTAGGAACAGGCTTGTGTGTTGCCAACAGGGTGTCATGAATTAGACCCCTACACACATTGCCTCAGTTCTCGCCCTCGCTGTCTGCATGTGGTATCGGCTCTGACAGAGAGGAAGGAACGCTATTCATATGCCAGTTCTTGTATTGAATTCCTCACTACAGCCTCTCTCGGTCATTCCAGAACGCCGTCTCATTGTATTGCTTTCTAAACAGAAAGTGACCTTTGTAGATGATCGTGTGCGTAGGGTGATTGAAGAGAGTATCTCGGCCCGCCGTCTTGAGTTAGAGCGTCCGGTTATCGTGCAGTTGCTCGCCAATGTGCGTGTGCCGCGTGTCGCCCTCCAACCAACGCGTGCCAATATTCTTCTACGCGATGACGAAACATGCCAGTATTGCGGCAAACGCGGTCGTGATCTGACACTTGACCATATTATCCCGCGTTCCCGTGGTGGGCAAAGCACCTGGGAAAACCTCGTGGCCTCGTGCAAATCATGTAATGGCAAAAAAGGTAGCCGCCTCCTCAAAGAGGTCAACATGCGCCTTTTACGCCAGCCACGCGCACTTTCCCAGGAATACGCAGGCTTCTTCCTGTTGCGCTACCCCAAACTACGCGAAGCATACGAAGAATTTATCAACACCTCGCAAGGCGATACCTATAACATATACGAAGACGGCTTTCAAACTGCGTAATGTCGGTAATCATGTAATATTGTAGGGGTCTAATTCTATTACACCCGCTCGGCAACAAACCACGTCGGGGTATATTGAAACGCTTCATCGCCTTTGTGGACAGAATCAATTGCCGCGAGGGTGTAATAGAATTAGACCCCTACAGCGTGCTAATCATACAGCAAACAAGCACACAGCTATTTTTTCTCAGAAACGGCTCTTTTGTCGTTTTCCTGTTGGGCTTGTACTGTATACTGTATGAAGAGGCTTGTCCTCCGTTCTGGTAGGCACAGTGCTGATTTTGCTGCTAGATACCAGTGAGGTGGTTGCATGATCGATTCAACATTACCCGACGACAGTACCTTTACATTAGCAAACCCACAAACGACAGGACGCGCGTATCTCTGTCTCTATGGGCATTTCTATCAACCGCCACGTGAAAATCCCTTCACAGGCGAACTTCCCATTGAAGCAGGAGCAACTCCTTTTGTCAACTACAATGAGAAGATCACCGCCGAATGCTACAAACCCAACGCTGAAGAAGGCAACTTTGACTACATTAGCTATGACCTTGGCCCCACACTTGCAGCATGGTTGGAGCAACATCATCCCGACGTGTATCAGCGTATTCTCAGTGCCGAGCAGCAACACATGCAACGCTATGGCGTGAGTAACGCACTCGCACAAGTCTACAATCACACTATTCTGCCACTCGCGAACTCGCAAGACAAACGCACGCAAATACGCTGGGGACTACAAGATTTTCGGTATCGCTATGGTCACGATGCACATGGTGTCTGGCTCGCCGAAACCGCCGTCGATACCGAGACGCTCGACCTCTTAGCTCAAGAGGGTATTACCTATACCGTTCTCGCACCCTGGCAAGCAGCCAGTAACATCGACACGACAGAACCATACATTGTGCGGTTGCACGAAGGACGAAGCATCACGGTATTCTTTTATAATGCGCCACTCTCCGGTGGTGTCTCCTTCGATTGGAACACCACAAACGATGCCAACATCTTTGCCGCCTCCTACCTACCGTGGCATCTCGTCGAGTCCAAACGGCTTCAAGGCGAGTCACAACTCATCACGATTGCGACCGATGGTGAACTCTATGGACATCACAAACCATGGCGTGACAAATTCCTGGCCTACCTTGTCCGCAACGGTGCTCCCAGCTACGGCTTCGAGGTTTGCACACTTGAACGGTACATGTTGTTACACCCCGCGACACAAGAGGTCAAACTACACGAACCAAGCGCATGGAGTTGTGGTCATGGAGTCGCACGCTGGAATACTGGCTGTGAGTGTACCGAAGGCGACAGCAGTTGGAAAAGCGCATTACGAAACGCTCTCAACAAGTTCGCGGAACGCAACAACAGCCTCTTCGATCACTATGTCAGCACCGTCTTCACCGATCCCTTCGCTGCACGAGACGACTATCTCGCACTCCGCAATGGATGGGAATCGCTCACAAGTTTCTGGATGCGCCACAGTAAAACGCATCACTTTCCAACCGATATGACGGTGGTTGATCGCGTGAAACTACTCCTGGAATCACAATACTATCAGCAATACAGCTTCACCAGTTGTGGCTTCTTCTTTGAAGACCTTGACCGCATCGAGCCACGCAATAACATTGCCTTCGCGCGTCGTGCCATTAGCCTGACATGGCAAGCCCTCGGCATCGACCTGCAACGTGACTTCGTGCGAGATTTGAGGCATGCAAGAAGTTGGCGCACAGGTCTAACAGGAACCGACCTGTATCAGCAGTTACCTGTAGTGAAACGGGGATTGTTGCCCCACCTGTAAAGACTTTAATAATCGAATACGGGAATGTCGTTGGGGAGGCAATGC
>CAXTWV010000107.1:2882-14385 GCA_964248005.1 uncultured Ktedonobacteraceae bacterium
ATAAAAACACCACACGCCTACTTGGGGGTGGGCCCAAACCCCCCCCCCCCCCCCAACGACATTCCCGTATTCGATTATCTTCTACCTTTTGACGCGTAATCAACCAGTGCCATAAACACGTAAAAATTAGGGATGCGTGCCACACCTACAGTTGACCAGTTAAACCACTTGCCCTCTTTTTTGACGGATACCATCCCACGCCTGACCTGCAAATCTTTGACGCTACTCCACGGCAACATCTCTTTACTATTACTGATCCCCTGCTGATTGATGCTTAGAGGTCCAAACGTCACTGTGCTGCCCATGTTGTAAGCATAAATATATCGAGGTAGTAAGACGTGCGTCACTTCACGCTGAATCGCATTCCCCAGTGCCTCAACCTTGTTAATCGTGTCATTAAACTTAAACACTACCCCATCAGAGCGACGTAACGTGTAGTTATGTGTCGTACCAGTGTAGATGCCATTCATGTACCGTTTTGTCACTGCTTGCCAGAATGCATCAACATGCTCCCAACGTACAACCTCGGTTTGCCCCTTCTTAGTACGCACCAACCCTTGCTCACACACAACTACACGCATATCAAAATGTAGAAAGAGACTCATCAATGACGACACACCACATGCAAGCAAAACAAGTCCGATAATCACAAATACCCAGAAATCCCCGCTCGTATCGACAGCAGAAAAATCCATTGTTGCAAGAGATATATGCTCAGAGATAACAATGAACGCAATAGCTGCAACACCAAAAGCGAGCAGTAGTAATCCTCCAATAAGGGTACGCATAATTTTGAAGCGGTATTCTTCTTTTGGTGCGCCAAGCTGGTATGCGCCTGCTAGTTGCTGTACATCGGCGGTGATTTGTGCCATGAAAAACTTCCTCCTTTATTTCTCACAACACTATAATCTACACCACCCTTGTATACAATAATTCAGGACTTTTTGCTAAAGACTTCACCATGTCGTAGGGACCAGATGTATCGCGTCCCTACGAAACGTCACCCAAAACGGGTTTAGTTTAATGGCATCATATGCCAAATTCTGCCAATCGTATACTTGTTTACAGTAGTAACGCTCTCTACTTCTCTATAAGAGAGAGCAAAGGAAGGATTTGTAGGATGAGGAGATTTTTCGCCTCACGTCCCCTGCTCAAAAAGGGGCTTTTGTGGGTGAGCGTCCTCGGTCTCGTGTTCGTACTCTTTGGCGGTCTGTTACGCTTCTTTCAACCATCGGGTGCCATCACCATGCGGTCTTCGACTGCCAACGTCAGTCCTCTTTTTGGTGTTCTTGATAGTACAACAGCTACCGTCACACCAAGCGTAACCCCTGGCATGACGCCAAGCCCAAGTATGACCGCAGGCACCACACCAACCGTCACGCCCAGCACAACACCAACACCATCATCGTTGCCACACTTCGATCATATCGTCGTCGTGATCGAGGAAAATCACGGCTACTCAGAAATTATTGGTGCGAACACCGCTCCCTATATCAACTCACTTGCGGGACAAGGCATGTTGTTTACCAATTCTCATGCTATCACACATCCGAGTCAGCCAAACTATCTGGACTTGTTTTCTGGCTCTGAGCAGGGTGCTATAGGTGATGTCTGTAGTCCTTCGGTCTATGCTCCACCTGATCTTGGTGGTCAGCTTATCGGCGCGAAGTATAGCTTTGCAGGCTACTCCGAAGGGTTAGCGGCAGCAGGTGATACAAGTTGCTCTAATTCAGCCACTGGTTATGCCCGCAAGCACTCACCATGGGCAAACTTCAGCGATACCAATGGACCAACGACCAACTTACCATACACTAGTTTTCCCACAACGACTGCTGGCTATAGCTCGTTGCCGACGGTCTCCTTCGTTATTCCTAACCTCAACGACGACATGCACGATGGCACCATTCAGCAAGGCGATACGTGGTTACAGCAGAACATGGATGCCTATGCACAATGGGCCAAAACGAATAATAGCCTTCTGCTCGTCACATGGGATGAGAATGATACAAGTACTGGCGACGCGTCCAACCAAATCGCCACTATCTTTGTAGGACAGCATGTTCAGGTTGGTACCAACAACACCAGCATCAATCACTTTAACGTGTTACGCACTCTCGAAGATATGTACGGTCTATCACCCATAAACAATGCCGCAAGTGCGTCAGACATTCTCGGCGTCTGGAACTAACAATACATAAAGGAAGAGATATATGCGGCGTTGTGCGCTTCACAACGCCGCATATATCTCTTCCTTTATGTATTAATACGGGCGACCTGTACGAGCATAATTTATCATGCTCATGAAGACAAACACATTGGGTATCTTTGCGATATTGATATTGGCCCAGCTAAAGGTTTTGCCAACACGTTTCACAATAACCTGCCCCTGTTTGATATCAACGCTTTGCACCTCGTTCCAAGGCAATAGCTCACGACCATTACTCAATCCCTGCTGACCCAGCGTCAACGGTCCAAAAGCTACAGGACTACCAGCATTGTACGCCGCCATTGCTCGTGGCATGTGTGCCTGCAAGACCGCCGTTTGAATCGTCTGAATCAGTTGTCCGACGTGCTGAATGGTACTATTGAACTTGAACACCGCACCATCATTTCTCTGCACCGTCACACTATGCGGTGTGCCATTTCTGTTAGCAAGCGCAGCCGCAAGCACACCACCCACCGCGTAATAGTATCCTCTCCGTCTTACATTCTGAATCACAAATGCGACTGCATCCCAGCGAATCACATCAACGCGCTCACCTTTCGCACGAATCAGCCCATGCTCGAACTGGTAAACGCGTAGATTGCAATCTATCAATGCGTAAATGCCATAGATAATAGCCGCAATAGGAATAGCAATTAAAATGTAGAAGAGATAACCAGTAGCCGCAAGAATGACGTACAGTAAAAGAATATCCGCGATAGTAACGCCCACCATCATACCAATGACAGCGAGTGCATTAGGCAACAATGGTTTGTATGTTGGGCCTTGCATCCCTAGCTGATAGGTCATCGCCTGCGCATATACATTCTGCGGCGTGTCATTATGGGCCTGAACTTGATGTTGTTGAATCACAATGATTCCTCTCCTGGCACTAGAATAGATATCATTACGGTTGCTCGATAAGTACTTACTATCAAAACGTATTATTGTCAAATCAGTATCTATACCCTTGCGGAAATCATCGGAATGGCTAGTAACGCGAGTAGGATACCTAACGTCTGAATGCGTGTCATTCGTTCGCGCAAAACCAGTGCCGCCAATATGACAGTGGCGGCTGGATAAAGTGAGGAGAGAATTGCCGCAACATCAAGACGACCAACATGAGTCGCAAGCACGAAAAACGCGTTGCCAAGAGCGTCTAGTACTCCCGCCAGTATCACAAGCAGAGTAACCGTCTTCTTAGGAAGCATCTGCTGTCGCCGTATGGATATCACAAGCAGTAAAACAACTACAGAGGTGAGACGTGCAACTGCTAAAGGCCAGAAGGTTGCAGAAGGACTCACACGGCTAATAAGCACGAAGAAGCAGCCAAACCCGCAACCAGCGATCAAGGCTAATCCAATCCCTTCTGGTCGCCCTTTTGTTCGTTCGGGACGTGAGACCAGCCCTATCGCAAACAGAGCCAGCACAAAGCCTCCCAATTGGAGCAGACTAGGAAGTCCTTGTGTATATGCACTAAAGAGCACGGGAATGCCAGCAGTCAGGACAGCAGAAACGGGTGCGATAATGCCCATCCGCCCGATTGAGAGTGCTGAGTAGAATGCGATCAACCCTATCGCACCCGATATGCCACTGAGTCCTCCCCACAGCACGTCGATAGGGGAGGGCAACGCTTCTCTCCAAATAAACGCAAGTATGACCAGTAATACACACCCGATGGCGTAAGCAGCGAGAACAACGCTTGATGCATTATCGCGACGCGATGCGAGGCCACCGCTAAAATCGCCGCTCCCCCAGAACAGGGAAGCGGCAAGGCCAAAAATAATGGTAGCCAGGACGTGGCTCATGAATAATCTCCTTAACGAGGCTTCCCTTGCAACACATAGTCCACAAGTCCTTTGAGGAGGTGAGAGTCTGTAATTGTGTGCATAGGAAAGATTTCCCATTCATCCTGTCCCCATACTGAACTTGGTCTTTTAATCATAACCTCTTTCTCACCAATACCGATACCCCCTATTTCGCTCCATGCGAGAGTGTTTTTACCAAACTCAACGCCACGCTGACTGAGAGAAATACTACCAAAGTGAAGCGGGAAGCCTGCGTTATAGGCAGCAATCATGCGTCGTAGTGGTCCCTTATCATGCTCTTTTCGTGCATAAGCGATAAGTTGCTTGAGAACCGCAACATTCGGAATACGTGCCACAGGCAATGTTGCCCAATCCCAATATTCACCCTTTTTATAAATACTTATCACCGTTTGATTGATGCCGACATGCTCCACATCATCCCACAATAGCGGCACGTCCTTATGCATCACACGAATCCCTCGTGTATCGACAGCGATTTCGTTAAACGCGACAAATGTTCCTCGGTCATAGGTTGCGATAACCTGTGGCAGGATACATTGCGCTACCTCGCGCTCTATCAACCGTCCAAGTTGCTCGACCGAGCCTATCTCCTGCGTGAACAAAAAGGTTGCGGTATCCTTACATTGCACCTTGTATGTATATGTTGTCTTTCCTTTCGCGTCCGTTTGTATATCCTTCCAAAAGCTGCTGATCGTCTCCCACGGAATTGCTTCCGCCTTCTGCCGTATGTAGATTAATCCTTTCGGACAGATAGCAACGCGTACACGACGATTGAGCATTGGAGCCAGCGTAAACCAAAGACCGGTCACAATCCAGATGCCACCGACAAAAAGAATAAAATCTGCCTGCCACCAAAACCACCACGTATAGAGGATTTGTGAGAAGAGCAGAAACGCTCCAACGATGAGGAGACCAACAACGAAACAAAATGGACCGAGCGCACGTGCAAGCAGAGGAACTTTTGTAGGAACGTACACCTCGCTTGGCATCCCAAGTTTCTCCACAAGTGGTGTGAGACCGCGTATAATTCGCAGTGTCTTTGGTAATCGTTGTGAGGGTGTTCCTTGTTGCATGTGCTGCCTTATGCTTTATAGATGAAAATGCCTACGTATGTATCATATATATACGATACCATACGTAGGCATTTTCGCGTTCTTAGTAAATCACGATCTGTGTATTGAAGTCGGTGTTATTGTAGACCCATGCTGCCTGATCGAGTTGCATATTCACACAACCATGACTACCGTTAGACGCACTAACGTTGCCTGTGGCATCTGTGTGCGGAAACTGTGTACCTGTCCCATAGTCATTTCGCCACCAGGAGTCGTGGACAAAGTAGCCACCCCAATGGTAACGCATGGCATAATGTATCGGTGTATCATCATAGTAGTAAGGTGAACCCTTCGGGTAAGGCGATTTGAAGACCGTCGGCGAGAGACGATCTATCACAGGCCACACCCCCGGTACAACAGGTAGTTCGACACGTCCAAGCGTCACCACATACGACTTTATCAACTTCCCATCTTTATAGACCCGTAACGCCGACTCTGGTTGCGACACCATAACTACCGTACCTTTTTGTAGCTTGTAGTGATTGAGCATTTGCTGGTCCGTCGAGTGTGCTTGATTGTATGGCGTTTTATCGCTGTAATCAGCCTCCATCATGTGCAGGTTGAAAAACTCGTTGTTCACCTGATCGACTACTCCCTGGAAATCATCCGGTGTGACCGCATAAGATAATGCGTTATCCAGGTCCTCTCCAACACCGGGTTGAAGATAGCCAGCGTCAAGCGGGTATTTTTGACCATCGTTCTTGTCAAGATAGGAATTTGCGTTTCCCCACGCTATCGCTTCCTTATGAAACTGCTTGACAAGATAGGTAGCCTCGCCCGTGACATAATCACTGTGCATTGCTGCTACGTCGGTATCTATCTGCTTCGAGAAGGCTTCGTAGTCTTGAATGTTCTTCGTGTTGCCCATCATAGCTTTGTCTGCATCGAGCCGCTTCTGATAGGACGTGATATCAACGCCAAAAGTTTTCAGTTGGTTTACCTGTGTCTCAAACGTATTGAATTTCGTGGCAGTGATAAATGGTAATACCTGAATCGTGCTCACCACCGCTTGCTGATACTGTCCATTGACAAGTGTACTGATATGTTGAAAATCGGTTGGCGATGTGGCAGCAGACAATGCTTGCTGATCATTCTGATATTGCAGTGACATTGCTGTTACGTCAATTTGTGCCGTTTGCATCTGACCAATCGTTTTTTGTAGAGCAGTAAGTTGTGTTGCAACAGATTGTAAGAGATTGAGTGATTGAATGCCTGTCGTAGCATTTTTTGTCACGAGCGCGTAGTCTTTAGGATATTTCGCGGTCGAGAGCAGTGTCTGGGCTTGCGAGAATTGCAGCGCGAAGGCTTGTACAGATAGTCCTTGAGCGCGTCGCTGTGATAGTGCCGTACCAAAGTTTTGCAGAGTTCTGTCAGCTAGCGTCTGCGCTTGCTCAGTACTGGTCGCGATAATACCTTGCGTTTGTACGTTTAATTGGTCATAACGTGTAGCAATATTATGATAATAATTCGTATCGGCTGTATCATTGAATGGGCTAAATGGCGCATTTGTGCTACTGAGTTGTTGTTCTTGCTTTTGTATAGGTGTAATAAAGGATGCCACAACGCCAATTCTTTGTGCCTGTTGTAGTGATGCATCCAATGCAGCTTTATTCTTACTGGCTTGTTGTTGTATCTGCGGATCGCCTCCACAGGCACTTATCAATACCATAAGTGCCAACAGAAATAGCGCGAGCGTCGCACGGCGTTGTGAACCGTGCGACGCGTGCAATGGGAAGTTGGCAGGCGCGGGACGTAGGGTATGCATGAAAGACTATCTCCTTCTGCTTTTCTCTTTCTGTTTGCGTTTCGCTTTGCGTGCAGCCTTACCTGTTTTCTTCCCCCCACTAGACTGCGAATTTCGGGGCATCTCCAACCCGCTCATATCCCCCATCCCTGGCAATCCACCACCGCCACCATTCGCGGCGAATTGTTTCGCCATCTGCGCCCACGGACCTTTACCAGTACTGATCTGACGCATCATGGTACGCATCTCGACGAACTGTTTGAGCAACTGGTTTAGGTCTGTAACCGTTGTACCGCTGCCCTTAGAGATACGTTCGCGCCGACTCTTGTTGATAATGTCGGGATTGCGCCGCTCTTCCAACGTCATCGAAAGAATCATGGCCTCGATGTACTTAAGTTGGTCGCCTTCCAGCGCCTCCTCCATCTCTGGCATTGACGCGAGCTTGTTGAAGCCCGGCATCATCTCCATCACGCCGCGCAATGGTCCCATACGTTTGAGTTGACGCATGGCATTAAGGAAGTCTTCCAAGTCGAACTTGCCCTGTTTGAGCTTCTCCTGTGTCTTGAGTGCCTCTTCCTCGCTGATATTTTCCTGTGCCTGCTCGATCAGCGAAACCACATCGCCCATACCAAGAATACGTGAAGCAAGACGCTCAGGATAGAAGGGTTGCAGCGCGTCAATCTTCTCGCCCGTCGCCATGAACTTGATCGTCACACCTGTAACCGAGCGTATCGAAAGCGCGGCACCACCTCTGGCGTCACCGTCCATCTTAGTCAAAATCATGCCCGTGAGCGAGACCGCTTTATTGAAGTCGTCCGCGACACGCACCGCTTCTTGACCTGTCATCGCGTCGGCAATCAACATCGTTTCGCGTGGATGCACGCTATTCTTGATATTGACGACCTCTTGCATCATACGTTCGTCAATATTAAGACGACCCGCCGTGTCAAGAATAACAACCGAGCACGCTTGCTCTCGCGCATAGCCAATTGAGTGCAAACAGATGTCAACAGGGTTTGCCCCCGTTGGCTCCGAGTAGACCGGAACGTTGATTTGCTTGCCCAATGTCTTGAGCTGATTGACGGCGGCAGGACGATACATGTCCGCCGCAACCAGCAATGGACGTTGCCCCTGTTTCTTGAGATAGTTGGCAAGTTTTGCCGCGGTCGTCGTCTTACCGGAACCTTGCAGACCAACCAGCATAATCACAGATGGCTGTGGGCCATCCAAATTCAGTTTATTGTCATTGCCAGTGCCGCCAAGCATCTCGATCAACTCTTCGTTGACGATGCCAAGCACCTGTTGTGCGGGTGACAGGCTACCCATCACATTAGCACCAACAGCCTTTTCGCGTACACGTTCAACGAAGCCACGCGCCACGCGAAGGTTTACGTCTGCCTCGATGAGAGCGATACGCACCTCTTTAAGCGCGGCGTTTACGTCCTCCTCGGTCAGCTTCCCCTGCCCACTTAAATTGTCGAATATACCATCAAGCCGTTTTGTTAAGCTATCGAACATTGCCATAAAAGTGCGTTTTCCTCTCTCCGCCAATACCTGATAATAGCCCTTATTATACCATTACGCTTTTGTGCTGTCTGTAGTTTTATACGAGGTTGATGGAGATTGAATACTTCTATCTTTGGCTTTAGCTTTACTCAAAGATTTGTAACATTTTAGTTAGTATGATTGCCATTCTTCTGGTCTTATCTCATCAAGCGTAGAACCAGTTGGTTGACGCATATGGTGGTAGCACTTGTCAAGACAGTTTTTGAACATTCTTACTTCTCGTACACAGCGATAATAATACGACGCAGCCAGAAGTCTAGCCCAAGAAAGCTAGTGTGTTGTAATTGCCAGCCTTGTGAGATCATACGATTGCAGTCGCGCTGCAACTTGCCAGCCGCCGAGCGGAAGCCAAAAAAGCCGCTTTTGTAAAACTTAACCTCTTGCACAGCTTTTTGGCTCTGCGATGCTGGAAGTGGTTGCTGGGTTTGTGGATAGCCCTGCTGATATATCTGTTGTGATCGTTGTTGTGGTGGTGGAAAATACACGCCACCTTCCCACGCTGGTTTGTCCATGATACACTCCTTATTGAACACTCATTAGATTGAAGTCTTATAATAAGTTGACGGTTGAATAACAAACGGGTAACTAGTATTTATTGTGTAACATATAGCAATAAGAAAGTGTATCAGGCCGAAATATGATGTTCATCAGGATCGTAGGCTACCCTCAAGTCTAGTTCACAGACTCAACAGAGAGTTATAATGTAAGCACATAAGTGAACCGCAACACGTGAAAGATAACCTGTTGAAATCGAGAGACTTTAGAGATGATGACTACTGTCTTGCTTGTGATGGGTGTGCATCCGAAGGTAGCACGATAGCGATGACAATGAATGTATACTCGCATCTGCTATCTTCGATGCATTGGGACACAACGGATAAGATGAATGATGTGTTTAAAAACTTGTAAGTAACTCTTGATTAATTCCTAAAAGTTAGAGCTAAGTTGCCTTTACCCATAAAGTCGTGTTTACACACAAAGTCATGAGTCAGAACATAATACAAAACTTGATGCATGATGAATGACTTATAGGGTAAAACTTGGTGGTAATGGCTTTTTCTTACCATTAGAGTTACCTGCTATACTCCTTCTGATAGCAGGGTGTCGTGTACTTCAAGAATGTCAGTTCTAGGAAACGCCGAACACGTTGCCTCATCATTCTGGCGTATAGCTCGCTGGTATTCCTCTTCCGTGCAAATTAATACACCATTTCCGTCATCCTCCCATACACGACGTTGAAGCTTCTCGCCTCCAAAGGCAAGAACAGTCACTCTTGTTCCTCTGATTAAACTTTTGTTACTCATAATCTTATACCTCCATGTATATCATAATATGTGCCAAAATCATCCGTAAAGATTTGTCCTGAATCTCTTGACAGCGAAGACGGAACGTAGTATCCTGGAAAAAGAGACGGAACAAAAAAGGAGAATATAGATATGGAACAAAGTGATGACGGCAAATTTTCTGTGCCGCCTTATATTGCTTACCGAACATTCCTCAACTTTTTGACTAAGCTAGAGCAAGCCATTCCTAGACGAATTGATCGTAGTTATTGGAGTCGCTACTACAATGGTTCTGTAGGTTCACAATTAGTTTCTGCACTAAGGTTTTTGGGACTCGTTGAGGGCGAGGACAACAGAACAACACAGGATTTAGCTCGTTTAGTCCGTGAGAAGGCAATACGGAAGGAACTACTGAAAGAAATGCTTCGGAAGCGGTTCGATACTATTTTTGCCGATGTCGATGATCTATCTTCAGTCACACATGGACAGCTTGAACAATCTTTTAAACAACATTATAAGATTGAGGGAGAGAGTCGCCGTAAAGCGATCTCCTTCTTTGTTCATGCAGCACAAGATGCAGAAATTCCTATCTCACCATTCATTCGAGTGAATACTAACCCACGTCCTAGTAGGTCAACATCCAAGCCAATACTTAAAAAGAAACAGCAAAGTAAGACACCTCCCCCAGTAAATGTATCTACTGCGGCTCCAGAACTTGATACAGTGTATACCACACTTCCACAGCCTGACACAACAAATGGTCATACAAAAACCATCATGCTTCGCAGGAATGATAGCTTGTCAATTATCTACACAGGCGACGTACTCAACATGGATAAGTATGATCGGGAACTGCTGTTCCGTCTTATTGATCTACTGGATAGCCATGCTCAAGAGATTCCTGATAATGATATGTATGATAGAGGCATGGAAGATACCGAAGAGGTGGAACAATGACTACTTGAAGTAAGTTCCAGGGTATTCCGTCTGTCAAACTGTCTACCCTGGAACTTTTACCACTCATGTCCTCGTAGCTCAGTGGATAGAGCAACATCCTGGTACGGTGTGTTAGTCACAGGTTCGATTCCTGTCGAGGACTTCTACTATAGTGTACATGATGAATCTTAACAGCATTCAACTTAGGTTGTCAAGTGTTTATTTTGTGGTTGCTATTGATACATCAACCGATTACTAAAAGCCATCTAAAGTTATATTACCTTCCTATAAGATGATGTAAGACTAGAATGCTGTCAATAGTGTTTCTAATTTGGGGGATTGGTGTAAATGTAGGTGTGAAGGGGATGAGGGATAACCTTTTTTTATGTGTAATGCTTGCCCTTATTATACCATTACGCTTTTGTGCTGTCTGAAGTTCTTATTATTAAATTAGCTTTTGAGTACAACTTGGCAGTAATTGTTCATGATTGTACACATGCATATACTATTATTCATTACCCCTGCTGTTAAACTTCAGCGAATAAAATAAAGCTAGAAGCATTAGCTCGCTTCTAGCTTTAGGATTAAGTTTCTTCTATTGGATTCTTATTTTGCCGATGTTTAGGAAGGTTTCAGAAGTGTAAGTATGGTATCTAGTTTCTCTTCCATACGCATCATTCGGTCCTCCATACGCGTCATTCGGTCCTCTACGCGTGTTAGTCTTACTTTGATATCATCCATATCGCGTCTTAATTCTTGAGTGATGACGGTTTGCTCAACAATGAGGCCCTTCACCATTGTCATTTCGTAGGAAATATCTTTTAAGACAG
>CAXTWV010000108.1:0-14234 GCA_964248005.1 uncultured Ktedonobacteraceae bacterium
TCCTGATAATGCAACCACGCCTTCGCACGCATAAAAGACCCCTGTAGGGACCGATTTATCACGTCCTCGTCGGCAATCGAAAAGGCCAAAAGGACGTGACAAATCGGTCCCTACAGATGATATGTACCCCAACATGTACAACTATGCATTCGATGTGCTTTTCCCATCAGTATTTCTAAAAATTGGAAGTGCCCCAATCATGTATTCGATACCGGAGAATGCTGTCCAGATGACCGCGAGGATGAGCAAGATATCCGCGATAAACAGGAGCCAGTCACCGAAGGCAAGCGTGTGACTAGTGAAGTTGAGCATGAGCGGGAAGAGTGAGAGTTGGCTGGCACCAAGGCCCTTCGCGAGCAGGAGAGCGGACATCGCGATAAGCGTAATAAACGTTTTTTGCTTGCCCCACATGCCTGCAGGAATGACATGACCTTTCGCGGCAGCCATAGAGCGCAGTCCCGACACCAGAAATTCACGCGTCACAATGATAAACACAATCCAAGCGGGGACAAACCCAACTTGTACCAGAGCAATCAAAATCGCACATACCAGTATTTTGTCGGCAGTCAGGTCTAAAAACACGCCAAGTGACGAGACAATTTTCAAACGACGTGCGAGATAGCCATCGAAAAAGTCGGTAACAGACGCAAGCACAAACAACACAAACGAGGTCAAGAAAGCCCATGGCTGATTTATCAACACAAGCACAAAGATGAGGACCGTTGCTATCAGTCGGCCTAGACTCAACAAATTGGGAAGTTGTCGCATAGCTTTATGCTCTCCTTGTCAACTCTGAAGGACGCCGCCATAATGCATAGGTACTGCTACTACTCAGAATACCACCTGCTGTCTGTATCCGTGCCACATCTTCAGCCGTGCGAATAAAACCGCCCGCGATAAATGGTCCGGGCAACATCTGTTGTAAGAGTGATGCAACAGAAGGAAAGATTACGCCAGGCAAGACCTCTACCACATCCGGGGCGGCGCGTGCAATTGTGCGCACCCCTGTTTCCAAGGCTGAATCATCGACAAGGAGCAGACGTTGAATCGTCACCAACCCCTCTGCTTTCCCTGCTGAAATCAATTGTGAGCGGCTGGTAATGATGGCATCCACGCCAATCTGGTGCAGATAAGAAATACCTGCACGATCCTTACCCACTCCGCTCACAAGGTCTACATGAACGACAATGCCCTTACCACGTTTATGTGCTTGTTCCACAAAAGGGGCCAGTTGAAAGGCATCACCCTTTAACAGGAAAAGAAGAGAGGTATCAGCACTTAGAGCAAGTTCCATATCCTCAGATGACTTTATAGCTGCCGCAACTGGAAAGAGACGGGCTAAACGCAAGAACTCATGTTTTGTCATTAATTATATTACCAGTCTTTGATACAGGGTTCATTTTTCCAAGGCAACGTTCCGTGTGCTCATCGTCCCTTATCGTGTTTACCCATTTCCTACGCTATACTATTCCATAAGCATAAGTGGCGAAGAAAGAGAAAAATGAGAAAGCCCTTGACAAATAGAACTCTGCCGAGTAATATCATTATAAGCCAACTGGAACGCCTTGTATAGTTCTTACAAGCACTACAGTTTGGGGAACCTCACATCTATTTTAAAGCATTTCCACTGTGTTCAAGAACGGCACGGATTTGAAGGTGTGTCGGACACAGCACGATAAAAATGCTTGTGATCAATCTGTCTACAACTGCATATGTGAGAAGGACAGTGTAATGAAAAGTCCTGAGCCACCTTTTCCAAAGGAAGAGGCTTAGGGCTTTATTGTTTTACGCTAGAACCAGAGGTGCGCTATGCCTGTTGGGTCCTGTGAATCACTGCTCGCTCTTTCAACGCAGTGCAAGATGATACCGCTCGTCGAAAGCCGTGCGCAACTTGTGCGAATTCTCAATACTCGCACGATCAACACGATTTTTCTTAGACACTGCAACCTTTTCGACCTTGCAGGTCCGCTAGAACAGGTACAAAAGCGGAATATCGCGGTGTATGTCAGCATTGACCACATTGACGGTATTCACGCGGACAACGCGGGCCTCCAGTATCTTGCTCACACGTTACACATTCAAGGCATCGTTTCGAGTCATCCTCGCACGCTAGCACTGAGTAAACAATTAGGCTTAGAAACCATTCAACGTATTTTTGCGCTAGATTCAACAGGCATGGAGGCCGCTCTGGAGTCGGTAGACATTGATACAGTTGATATCCTTGATATTTCTCCCGCTCTTGTAGTTCCTCATGTCGCCACGAAACTTCAGGGGGGTCGTCCATTTATCGCGTCTGGTTTGATTCAGACAATGCAGCAAATGCATACAGTGTTGGATGCAGGAGCTATTGGCGTCGTCGTCGCACGTGACGAATTATGGACATGATATACTAAGAAGAAGTACCACTCACTTACCTATTCCTGCATTGGCAGTGATGCCTGTGCGTTTTTGATACATTGTTGTTGTGAGTGTAATGTTCATATTACACTCAGGTACAAGGAAGAAAGAGGGCTACTCATGGCAAAGTACATTCTCGCCCTGGACCAGGGTACAACCAGCTCACGCGCAATTCTTTTCGACCACGATGGCGCGATTGCAAGCGTGGCACAACAGGAATTTCCGCAAATTTTCCCCTCTCCTGGACTGGTTGAGCATGACCCAGAAGCTATTTGGTCGAGTCAACTGGCAGTCGCACAAGAAGCAATCAAGAAAGTCAGTGCCTCCGCGTCCGATATCGCAGCTATAGGTATCACCAACCAGCGTGAAACAGCGATTGTTTGGGAGAAATCCACTGGCAAACCTGTCTATAATGCGATTGTATGGCAGAGTCGCCTCACTGTTCCTATTTGTGAAGAGCTTGTTGCCAAGGGCTTCGACAAGGAAATCTACAATCGCACAGGTCTTGTTACCGACGCCTATTTCTCAGGCACGAAGGTGAAGTGGATTCTCGATAACGTAGCAGGCGCACGCGAAAAGGCGGATCGCGGCGAATTGGCCTTTGGGAATGTTGACACCTTCCTGATGTGGCGGCTCTCTAAAGGTCGTATCCACGCGACTGACCCATCGAATGCATCACGTACTCTGCTTTATAACATCTATGAAAAGAAGTGGGATGATGTCATTCTCAAGGAATTGGGTATTCCTGCATCCATGCTTCCTACTGTGATGCCATCGAGCGGCGTGTTTGGCGAAACTGATCCAGAGTTTTTCGGTGCAGCCCTCAAACTCGCGGGAGACGCTGGTGACCAGCAGGCCGCGACCTTTGGACAGGCGTGTTATGAAGTTGGTATGGCGAAGAACACTTACGGTACTGGTAACTTTATGCTTATCAATACTGGCACTAAGGCTGTTCCTTCCAAAAACAAGTTGCTGACAACTATCGGTTGGGGCATCGGTGACGAGACGATTTATTGTCTTGAAGGCTCGATCTTCGTCACAGGTGCAGCGGTACAATGGCTCCGTGATGGACTCAAAGCCATTACCAATAGTGGGGATGTAGAGGCATTAGCGGCAAGTGAAAAAGATAATGGTGGTGTCTACCTCGTACCGGCCTTTGTCGGTCTTGGTGCGCCCTATTGGGACCCGTATGCACGCGGTATTATCGCTGGCCTCTCGCGCGGTTCCACAATAGGACATGTGGCACGCGCAACGCTGGAGTCCATGTGCTATCAGACACGAGACGTATTGGAAGCGATGAATGCTGACAGTGGCGTTGACCTCAAAACGCTTCGTGTTGATGGTGGTGCGGTCGTCAACAACCTGCTCATGCAATTCCAGGCCGATATTCTTGGTGTGCCTGTGCAGAGGCCAAAAATTGCGGAGACAACAGCACTTGGTGCGGCTTATCTCGCAGGTATCGCCGTTGGTTTCTGGTCTGGTGAAGAAGAGGTAGCCAAGCAATGGGCCATCGACCGTACCTTCGAGCCAACATTCAGCGCGGACCAGCGCGAGTCGCTCTATGCTGACTGGAAGAAAGCCGTAGAGCGTTCTCGTGGATGGGAGCAACCGGCCCCCAAAGCAGCCGCAAAAGCGTAACATGTAATTTCTCTCTTACAACTTATTGAGATGTAGGGCATCTGTAGGGATCAATGTATCGCGTCCTTCTGGCAATTGACCGCCGACAAGGACGCGATACATAGCAGATGTTTCTTGAACCAATGTAGCTGTAAATTTTCATAGTGTCTCATGGGGTATGCCAGAGCATTTTCTCGTCTGACATACTCATAACATCAATCGTCGTTCTTGTAGTATGTTCTCTTCGTGCGTTCCCTATACAGGTTTTTCTTTCCACGCGGCAACGTGTTGCCGCTCATCTCATAACGAGAGAAATGGAGTAATTCCTCATGGCACAAATCGTAGACAGAGGCAGAGTACCCGCCCTTGCTGGCACAATGGGTGAGGCAATGGCCGAATTTTTCGGTACAATGGTGCTTATTCTTTTTGGTGATGGCTGTGTTGCGACATTTGTAGCATTTACCAACATAGGTCCGAACAATGCAGCAACACCCTTTGCTAACACCTGGACAATCATCGTCTTTGGCTGGGGTCTTGCAGTTATGCTGGGTATCTACGTCGCAGGCGCAATTAGCGGTGCTCACTTGAATCCAGCTGTTACCATTGCCTTAGCAGCAACGCGTCGTTTCGCCTGGAACAAGGTCGGCGCGTATATCCTAGCACAGGTTTTGGGTGCGTTTGTTGCTGCTGCCATTCTCTACTTTGTATATTATGGTGCTCTTAATCACGCAACATCAGTCGCAGCAGCCGCGACCGCAGGCACTGATTGGGTACATGCTGTCGGTGGTGTCTTCTATACTTCTCCAAAGGCGTTCGTCGGGTTGTTTGGGGCCTTTGGCGACGAATTTCTCGGTACGGCACTACTGGTTGGCTTAATCGTGGCAATCACTGATACAAAGAATCAGCCAGTACAGGCAAACCTGAACCCACTCATCATAGGCTTCTTGATTGTGGCGATTGGTGCATCGTTCGGCCTAAATACAGGCTACGCGATCAACCCCGCGCGTGACTTTGGGCCACGCCTCTGGATTGCAATTGTCAGTGGTGGCGAGAGTTTCTCCGTTAACAACTATTACTTCTGGATTCCGATTGTCGCACCTATCCTTGGTGGTGTGGTCGGTGCATTCATCTATGACTACACCCTTGGTCGAGTTATTGCAGCAAGAGGATTGATGAAGTCTGGCGAGGCTGTCACTAATGGAGAGTCTGTTCGGGAACCCGCAGTAGACTAGGTCCAACACTATCACGCATACAGAAAGGAAGAAGAGACGACTAGAATGGAATAAGGCTTTCTAAGAGCAAGACAAAGTTGGTAGCATGACAGGGGCAGAGCCGCTGTCATGCCCTAATAATCTTCAACTACCATAGTCGTCTTTTCGCGGTCAAGGTCATCATGCAACCACTTTCATCAGAGGTACGGACACAGAGCCTCTCTCAGTTAGCGAATGACACCTTCGATGTACTCGTTATTGGCGGTGGCATCACTGGAGCTGGTGTCGCGCTAGATGCAGTGGCACGGGGATATAAGGTCGCACTCGTCGAGAAAAATGATTTTGCCAGTGGGACCAGCAGCAAATCAACTAAGCTTGTGCATGGAGGCATTCGCTACTTACCCAATTTCGATTTCGCGCTCGTGCATGAAGCTTTGACGGAGCGTGGTCTGCTTTTACAAAACGCGCCCTATCTAGTTGATCCAGTTGCCTTTGTGCTACCTATCTATGAAGGCGACCGTCATCCAGTAGGTATGCCTTTCACCACGCCAGGAGGAATTGGACTCAGCTTCCTGCTGGATATTGGTCTCTGGCTCTACGATGCCCTTGCCGGACGCCGTAATGTACAACGCCATCGTCGCATCAGTCGCGAGACAGTGCGCAAGATGGCTCCTACTCTGGTTACAAAGGGACTCAAAGAGGGCTTTATCTACTATGATGCCCAAACCAACGATGCACGTCTCACGATGGCGGTTATTCGCACAGCGGCCCAATATGGCGCGGTCATCGCGAACTATGCCGAAGTGACCTCGTTTGTCACGGAGAATGGTAAGATAGCGGGTGCGCATGTCGAGGATAAAATTGATGGGCAAGCGGTGACTATTCATGCGCGTCATGTGGTGAACGCCGCGGGCATTTTTTCTGAAGAACTCGAAGCGTTAACGGGTGAGGAACCACAGATCAAGATCGTACCGAGCAAGGGCATTCACCTTGTATTTTCACGCGAAGACCTGGATATTGGAGATAGTGCGATTGTGTTGCCAGAGACGGACGACAAACGCATTCTCTTCATCGTTCCGTGGGAGTCGCGAGCGGTGCTGGGTACCACTGATACAGGTTCCGGTGATCTCGATAACCCAACGTCTAGCCCGGAAGATGTGAAATATCTGCTCGATCACCTCAACCGCTACCTCTCGGTCAATTTAACGGCAGACGACATCGTGAGCACCTATGCAGGATATCGCCCACTCGTGAAGCCGCGCCAGGAGGGTCATAAGGGACAAACAAGCGCAAAACTTTCACGTACACACGTCGTTCTACAGGCTGACTCAGGACTTGTGACTATCGTTGGTGGCAAACTTACTACGTATCGCCGCATGGCCCAAGATACCGTTGACGTACTCAGCAAGCGTGACAATACTAAACCAGTACACCCAACCGAGAGTTTGCCCTTACAGGGTAGTGCAGGCTGGTCTGTCTTGCAAAAAGATCTCGCACAGAGGGCCGCTGGACTTGGGCTAGATGTCGATGCTATCGTCCATTTAGGTCATAGTTATGGCACAGAGGCCAACGCCGTGCTCGACCTTATCGCGGACGACTCTTCGCTTGCCGAGCGGTTGATAGAAGACCTGCCCTATCTTAAAGCGGAAGTTATTCACGCCTGTCGCCAGGAAATGGCAATGACGCCATACGACATTCTAGCACGTCGCACCTCGATCACCTTGGAGGATCGAGACCGTGGGCTAGGCGTCGTGAAAGACGTTGCAGCTATGATGGCGGAGGAATTGCATTGGACACCCGAACGGACTCAGGCTATGATTAACGCCTATCGCGCACCTATTCAATATCAAATAGACGCCGAAGTCGGCGTGTAAAGGAGAGAGCTAGCACATGAAAAAGCTTATCAACAAGCCGGAAGATGTTGTCAAAGAGTCTCTTGAGGGCATGGCACTTGCTCATGCCGACCTGATCACAGTCGATCAGGAGACCCAGATCGTGGTACGTAAAGGTGCGCCCGTGCAGGGTAAAGTTGGTATTATTTCTGGTGGTGGTAGCGGTCATGAGCCAATGCATGGTGGCTTCGTCGGTATCGGTATGCTCGATGCAGCCTGTCCAGGAGCTATATTTACCTCGCCTGTGCCAGACCAGATGGTCGCCGCAACAAAGGCTGTCAACGGTGGTGCAGGTGTGCTCCATATCGTGAAAAACTACACGGGTGACGTACTCAATTTTGAAATGGCGGCAGAACTCGCGGAGGCTGATGGCATCAAAGTGGCATCAGTTACTACAAACGACGACGTAGCCGTACAAGACAGCCTCTATACAACAGGACGCCGTGGTGTGGGCGTAACCGTGCTCGTCGAAAAGATCACCGGCGGTCTCGCTGAGACAGGTGCCCCACTCGATCAAGTCGCCGCCATCGCCAAGAAGGTCAACGACAACGGACGTAGCATGGGTATGGCACTCACATCTGGTACAGTCCCTGCGAACGGCAAGCCAAACTTTGATATCGGTGAAGACGAGATCGAAATTGGTATCGGCATTCATGGTGAGCCAGGCCGACGACGTATCAAGATTGCTCCTGCCTCCGAAATCACCGAGTTACTGGCAAATCCCATTATCGACGACCTCGGATTGAAGTCCGGTGAGCAAGTTCTCGCCTTCGTCAACGGTATGGGTGGCACACCGCTTATCGAACTCTACATCGTCTTCGAGGAGTTGAGTCGCATCCTCAAAGGCAAAAATGTGACTATCGCTCGCTCTCTCGTGGGCAGCTACATCACATCACTCGACATGGCGGGAACATCCATCACACTCGTTCGTCTTGACGACGAGCTTACGAAATACTGGGATGCTCCAGTTCACACTCCTGCACTACGCTGGGGTCGCTAATTCTTCTGTTTACTCGCACGATGTCGTCTACAAACTGGTTTTGTAGACGACATCGTGATAATTGTATAAGGGTGCCCTTGTTGTATCCGAAGGATTTGTAACCGATGAACAACGCAGATACGCTACGCTGGTTAGGACGCATCGCGGATGTACTTCACGAGAATGCGCAATATCTTACTCAGCTTGACTCACCTATTGGCGACGCCGATCATGGCACAAATATGGATCGCGGATTTGTCGCGGTACGGAACAAATTTCCTACTATGGCAAGTATGGATATTGCGACACAGCTGAAAACCGTTGGTTCGACACTTGTCTCTACCGTTGGAGGCTCAAGTGGTCCACTGTATGGCACAGCCTTTCTTCGCGCGGGTGCTGCTGTGGCTGGCAAGGACGATCTCAATGCAGCTGATGTTGTGGCACTCCTGGAAGCCTTCACGGGTGGTGTTGTCGCACGCGGCAAAGCACAGCCGGGCGAGAAAACAATGGTAGATGCTCTCGCGTCAGCAGTTACAGCCGCGAAAGAGGCACTCGCGCAAAATGCGAGTCTTGCTCAGGTGACGGCACGCGCGGCAGAGGCAGCTGAAGAAGGCGCGAAGGCGACCATTCCTATGCAGGCTACAAAAGGCCGTGCGAGCTATCTTGGTGAGCGCAGCATTGGACATCAAGACCCTGGTGCCACATCGAGTACACTTATGCTCAAAACACTCGCCGAAGTCTGTGCGTAAAGCGTCTTTTTTAGATGCTTTACGCCTCTCCTCATGCGCCTACAACTAAACTACCTGACAAACTATCCATTCAGCCGGAAGGGACACGACCATGACGGTGGGATTGGTCATCGTTTCACATAGTGAAAAACTGGCAAGTGGCGTTACAGAACTTGCCCAGCAGATGACACAGGGATCAATAACCATAGTGGCAGCGGGCGGTGCTGGCAACGATGTTATAGGAACATCAGTCGATACGATTCAACATGCGATTGAACGCGCCAATGGACCCGATGGCGTTCTGGTCTTGCTCGATATGGGAAGTGCTATCCTTTCAACAGAGATGGCTCTCGAAATGATCGACGAAGAACAACGAGGACATGTACTACTTACTTTCGCACCTATCACCGAGGGTGCTCTCGCAGCCGCACTCGAAGCAACGCTTGGTCACTCACTACAAGCGGTCAAAGCAGCCGCGGAAAATGCTGCGAGTAAGGCACAACTTCAAATATTAAAACCAATCACACAGGCAGAAGAGACACCCGAAGACCTCAACGACACGGCACAACAGTCGAATACTTCTTTGCCTACTAACGCACTAGAAAAGCAGTATGTTCTCAACAATCCAGCCGGATTACACGCACGTCCAGCAAGCGTGGTTATCCAAACAGTAGCCCAATTTAACGCGCTTGTTGAGATACAGGCCAATGGACGTACAGCACGGGCCACCAGTCTTATTGAACTCCTGGGATTAGCCGCACGTAAAGGTACTACTATTCTCATACGCACAAGCGGTCAAGATGCTCAGGCAGCACTGGATGCACTCGGTAAGCTTGTAGAGGCAAATTTTTACGAAACTGACGAACTCTCTACAGAAACTCCTGCTACGACACAGGTAAAAGAAAACACCGCTTCTTCTTATAAAGCGACACAAACGGGAAATGAACTGCAAGGCACTGGTACTTCAAAAGGGTTTGCGTTAGGCCCTGCACTGCCCTATATCTCACAACGCATAGATTTACGTGCGGTTGAACCACGCATCATTGAGCAAGTTGCATCTGAGCAAGCGCGTTTACAGCAGGCAATAGATGTGACAGTCAAAGAGTTGCAAGATATGGCGCAACATATGCAAAACCAGATTGGTAAAAACGAAGCCGCTATCTTTGAGGCGCAGGCACTTTTGCTACGTGATCCCCTCCTTCTCACAACCGCATCTGATAACATTCGTCAACAACACTATGATGCCGCTAGTGCCTTTGCACATGCGGGTGAGCAATACGCAGTACAGCTAGAAGGTTTTGATGATACCCTCGTAGCGGGGCGTGCCGTAGACATTCGTGATGTCACGAGTCGGGTCGTGCAACGTTTAGGCGGTCAGGCACCTTCGCGCCAGGATTTCAGTACACTTGACACACCCGTGATCCTACTTGCACGTGACCTCACTCCTTCTGATACGGCTCAATTACGACGCGAAATGGTATTAGGTATTTGCACAACTCAAGGTGGCCCAACGGCTCATACAGCTATCCTGGCGCGTGCCCTCGGTATTCCCGCAATAGCCGGAATTGATGAGACGTTGTTACAACAAGTTCGTGATGGCGATGAAGTTGGTATGGATGCGGAGAAAGGCATCGTGTATCTTCATCCAACAACAGAGACGCGTACATTCTTAACAGAACGCATCGCCGCACAGCAGCAACGTAACACTGCACTCAAAGCAGCTGCCCAGCAAGCGCAAGGACCATTACTGCTTGATGGACGAAGAATTTCTCTCCTCGCCAATATCGGTAGCGCGACAGAAGCTGAGGCAGCGCGTCAATGGGGAGCCGAAGGTGTGGGACTCCTGCGCACAGAGTTTCTTTTCGCCAACGCACAAATCATGCCAGGAGAGGATGAGCAATATACAAGCTATGCCCAGGTCTTCCGTGCATTTCGTGGCACCTCTACGAATGCCGGGTTTATCGTCGCACGCACACTTGATGCAGGTGCCGATAAACCTATGCCTGCTCTACAACCATATCTGAGCGAGACACAAGAAGCGAATCCTGCTCTTGGGGTACGTGGGGTACGTATCCATTTGGCACATCCTGAATTATTGGAGCAGCAATTCAGGGCGTTGATACGGGCGGCACACGATGAGCAGGTGGAACTTCACATCATGGTACCTATGCTTACCACCGTCGAAGAATTGCAAGCGGTACGGGCAATCTTTGAACGTGTCACCACCACATTAAACGTTCCTACACCTATTCCGCTTGGCATCATGGTTGAGGTACCCGCATCCGTTATCATGGCACCAGAATTAGCAATGCTAGCCGACTTCTTTAGCATTGGTGCAAACGATTTATTGCAGTATACCCTTGCCAGTGATCGCACAAACACGGCACTTGCCACGCTTTACAATCCTATGCAACCCTCCGTCTTACGCTTTATTCGACAAGTAGCCGAAGCAGGGCATAATGCAGGCAAACCCGTAGCAGTGTGTGGTGAGATGGCAAGCGACATACGTCTGGCTCCTGTCCTCGTTGGGTTAGGCATCCACGAACTCAGCATGACACCCAATGCCTTGCCTGCTGTGCGAGCAGTATTGACAGGCCATACGTTTAACGAACTGAAAGACCTTGCTGATCGTGTGTGTGCCGTAGGGACAGTCGCAGAGGTTGAGCAAATATGCAATAGTTTCATCAACAAACAGAAATAATGCACAGCATACAAACGGTTGTAGGGACCGATTTATCACGTCCTTTTGGCCTCTCGATTGCCGAACAAGGATGTGATAAATCGGTCCCTACAAGTGTTATATCATACCACCGAGGGTTCGCCCGATCTGCAATACGTCCGTTGTCTCAAGGTTGCTCAATACCACCACATCTGTATTCGTGGCGGGATAGAAGCCATTGTAGGCAAGGAAGCCGTCAATACGACCAACATGGTAGATCAGCCGACCCTGAGGTTCCTGCGCGATAAACCAACCATAGCCATAACCGAGGTCTGAGTGCATGAGACAGCCGCCGGGACCTGATCGTGGGCAAGAAGCATGTAACGCAAACATGGCATCAAGGGACTGTTGCGAAACGAGTGTATGAAACGCGAGAGCTTGATCCCATACGTACATATCTTCTACGGTAGAATACAACGCACCCGCTGCATAGAGGACCGACATATCATAGGCATCAGGCTTGATATAGCCAGGATAATAGCCTGTAGCATGTTGTGGCAATGATGGGTATTGACTATCATAGCCAGTATTATGCAGAGCAAGTGGATCAAAAATTTGCTTCTGTAGAAATGCAGCATACGACATGTGTGAGACACGTTCAATAATGTACCCTAGCAAGACGTAACCAGAACTGCTATAACGAAAGACAGAACCGGGAGAAAACTCCAGAGGCATGTCTTTGAAACGTGCAATCAACTGTTCTACGGTAACGGCTTGCGTCCATGTTACCGCGAAATCGGGAAAGTTCGTATAATCTGGAATACCCGATGTATGTGTTAGCAGTTGCTCTATGGTGATAGGTTGCCAATCCGAAGGGCAAGAGGGAACATAGAGGCATAAATGGTCCTGTACATGTAGTTTGCCACGCTCTTGCAACATGAGAATCGCCATCGAGGTAAATTGTTTAGAGACAGAACCAAGACGGAAACGCGTTTGTGGCGTGTTCGGCACATGCTTCTCTTTGTCGGCAACTCCATACCCTTTGTCAAACACCATGCCGTTGTGTGCGACAAGTACTGAACCATTCATGACACCTTTTGTCATGAGGTGCGTGAGATACGCATTTATTTGTGCGGCCTTAGGCAGTGGCGTTGGTATTAATGGAAATGTTGGGATGGGTGTTGATGAGGTGTGTGTAGTAAACGTCTTGCTAGCAGGAAGGGAAATGTTATTACTGGTGGTGCTACAACTAGTCGAGAGTAGAATCAGGAAAGAGAGCAAGAGAGGAAGAATCCAACTAACAGGTAAAGGAGCTTGATAAGCAGCATAGCAATAAGAAGCATGACAGGGGCAAGCCCTGTCACTACTATATACGAAACTGCGTGGCTTTGCCCCACAGCGGCGAACAGTATAGTAGTGACAGGGCTTGCCCCTGTCATGTCCGCTTTTTAAGTTCATTGATGAGTGAGTTGGACTCAATGGTATGCCTCGCCGTCTCTGTTTTTCCCAAAGGAATGCCAGTAGGGACCGATTCATCGCGTCCTTGTTCGGAGATCAAGAAGCCAAAAGGACGTGATAAATCGGTCCCTACAAGCAATTCATACATCCTTATATTATCTATGTTCAGCATAACATGAGGAAGAGAAAACAGCATTCGTCAAAGGACGTATTTTTTACAGTGACTTCTTTACCCCAACAATGATATCACGACGTTTAATCACACGGTCCACGGAATGAGCGAATTGTGTATAGGGTGGCTCATTGCGAACCAAGAGACCTGCCTCTTGCTCTAAGAAATTGACTATCTCGGCACGCTCAACACGTGTTGCATTCCATGCTAGAGCCAATGTGCCACCGGGGAAGAGCATGTTTGTCCACACAGGCAATGCATTAGTGAGAAGAGAGGATATCTCACCGAAGTGCTGAATGCCATAGGGCAGATCACCCACAATCGCGTGGACATGGGGACCTCCCATCACCTCACGCATATGCATATCTGCCTGTATTGCGTCGCCATTCACCAGCACAAGTAGTCGTGAGTCGCTCTTGCGCCCAATCTCGAATTGAATGCGACGACCAGCACGGCGCCCACGTTCGTCACGCTCTTTAACATGGATGTGTATACTCTCAAGATATTGGCGTATAAAGACTGCCGTTGTCTCGACATCTTGCTTATCCAGTTCAATTCCAAAAGCATCATAGCCAGCACTCAACGCGAGAAAGAGTGTTGTGCCACCACCAGCTAAGGGATCGAGGATACGCAAACGCTCATCCAAATTGTTGGCATATGCACCTGCGAAGAGTGCTATGTTCAGTAGAACACGTGTAAAAACCTCGTTTGTCTTGCCCTTGTAGCGTCGTGTCTCCGCCATCTCCAATGGCACAAACGGCACAAATTGTGGCTCTATCGGACGTAGCAGGGGACCGCTCACACTACCAATGGCATCGAAATATTCGTACACCTCACTCGTCGCACCCAGACGAGCAAGTACTGAGAGCATATATGGCGACAGGGACATTTCTTCGGAAAGCGTGACCAGAAGATATGCTTGACCAGCCAGCGTGATAGGCTCACACACCTTAACAAATTTTCCGAGTGGGCTGGCGAGTAGTTCCGGTGTTGCCAGGATCGCAACCATATTAGCGTACTGGGTGCTACGCTGTGGCGTGATTTTGAGTGCGAGTTTCATCGTTTCACAGGTGCGCGAATCAAAAGAACAACAGCAATAACGAGACAGATAGCACCAAGAA
>CAXTWV010000109.1:0-14166 GCA_964248005.1 uncultured Ktedonobacteraceae bacterium
CGTCCTTCCCGGCAGCCCGCAATGTTGGGGGATGCGACAATGCCCTGTAGGGACCGATTTATCACGTCCTTCTCGGCAATTGAAATGGCGGGAGGTATTGAAACGATTCATCAACCCTTCCAAGATTGTGGATGGGGCAAAGGACGTGATAAATCGGTCCCTACAGGCGACGTATCAGATAAATTTAAAGGACACATACCATGCAACAGCAACACACGACACAAGCAACGTTCAATGTAGATGAGGTGCGAAGCCATTTTCCCGCGTTGGCCTCGGATGATATCTATTTCGATAATCCAGGCGGTACGCAGGTGGCACGTGAGGTGATGGAGCGTATGCAGCACTATTTTGAACACAATAACGCCAATCATGGCGGTGCGTTTCGCACAAGTCGGGACTCGGATGCGATTGTTGCGGAAGCTCGACAGGCGGTAGCGGCATTTCTTCATGCGTCCCGACCAGAAGAGATTGTGTTTGGGCAAAATATGACAAGCTTGACGCTCCATATCAGCCGTAGTATCGCACGCACACTTCATGCTGGCGACGAAATCGTTGTGACACGCTTAGATCACGACGCCAATATCGCACCGTGGCTGCTGATTGCTGAGGATAGAGGTTGTACCATGCGTTGGGTCGATATTGATCCTGACGACTGCACGCTGGACATGGAGGATATGCAGCGACAGATCACACCTCGTACAAAGCTTGTCGCGGTTGGCTATGCCTCAAACGCGGTTGGCACGATCAATGATGTGAAACGCGCCATTGAGTTAGCGCATAGCGTGGGGGCATTGTGCTTCATTGATGCCGTGCAATATGCACCACACAAGTTGATCGACGTACAAGCACTCGATTGCGATTTCCTGGCATGTTCGGCCTATAAGTTTTTTGGACCGCATACTGGTATTCTCTACGGCAAATATGAGTTGCTCGACAAGCTCACGGCGTACAAAGTGCGTCCCTCTGGCGATCTCCCACCCGACAAATTCGAGACGGGCACACAAAGCTTCGAGTCCATCGCGGCTATACTTGGCGCAATGGATTATTTCGCGTGGCTCGGCAAGCAGTTTGGTGGTGAGAGTGGACCAATGAGTAAAGCACTCAGAAAAGGTATCGAGGTAATCGACGCCTACGAACTACAGCTTAATAGCGCGTTATTAGAAGGATTGAGTTCTGTGTCAGGATTACATATTCGTGGTATTACTGACCCACAAAAAATGGGGCAACGCGTACCAACCTTCTCATTTACGCTTGAAGGCTGGAACCCACTCGCCGTTGCTGAAAAGCTCGCACAAGAGCATATCAACGTGTGGGATGGCAACTATTACGCGGTTGAGGTTATGAAGCGGCTCGGCCTTGAGGAGCAGGGGGGCATGGTACGCGTAGGATTGACGCACTATAACACATTCGGTGAAATCGAGAAGTTGGTGAGTGCGTTACAGGATTTGAAGAAATAACTGTGAGGAACATCGACACAATGCACGGCATTGTGTCGATATTCCTCACAGTTATTTCATTCCCCTAATGCTTCTAGCAGCACATTGCCTTCTTCGGGCGTGATGCGGCCTTGCGCGACCATTTTTAGAATGGCTTCTCTTTTTTGAACCGCGTTTGACGGCTGTTCTCTCTGTGTAGCATCATCCGCTGCCGCTGTAGCCCAGGAGAGTTTGACACTGCCACCAACGGTGAGATTGAGCGACGCAGAACCGTTGCCATAGGTGAGCATCGCCATGTATCTCCGTTTTTGACTGATCGCTTCACCACTGATAGAGCCACCAGCCATAATCCGCATGCGCATGTCCGCGTCGCGAGGAAGGCTAAGTGTCGCACTCCCACCAACGACGAAGTTTGTACTTTCATTGTGTGGAATGTTGATACGTGCATTCAAACTACCACCAACAGTACAAGAGGCTATCCGCGCGACACATGCAAGCATAAGACTTCCACCGACAGTACTCACTGAGATATCAGCATCAGCACTATCAAGTATCTCGCATCCTCCACCAACACTGCCACAATGGAAGTTCGCACCAATCTGGGTCGCCCGAACCGAGCTACCGACTGAGCCAATCTTGACGATCTCCGCACGAGTCACGCTCAGGGCTGCTCCTACCACACCAATTTCTACGCGTGAGACGTTCTCTAGTGTCGCGCTTCCTCCAATACCTTTTCCTTCAACGACTCGTGGGGCGTTTGTTGCGCGAAGACTGCCTTCGACATGTGAAAGCGTAACTTCACCACTACTGTTTGTGACATCGACATTGCCAACACGCTCCATGCTCACACTACCATCCAGATCGGTTATGCTGATATCGGTTGTGATCGATGCAGACCCAAACACCTTTTTCTCATAAGGAACAAAGAGTTCAAGAGAGCCTGTGCAATCGTGAATATACACGGTCTCGCCTTCGCTGTACGGCTGTGCTACCGAACCATCTTCATTTTCGCCCGTCATGCGAACACTAATGGTGCGCTCTTTCCAGGGACGCACAAGCACATCGCCGTTGACACGGCTCATCACTACACGTGGTTTGTTGCCTACTGAAAATGTATGCTCTTTCATTATCTCATCTCTTTACTGGTTAACTTCCTAACGCCTCCAACAATAAATCGCCCTCATCAGGTGTGATACGACCTTCGGAGATCATGCGCAGAATTGCCATACGCTCTTGTGTAGGATCAGCACTTGGTGTTGTGGGTAGAGGTGCTACCTCCTGTGCTTGCTCTTGTGTCTGTGTTGATGCTATAGGTTGCGCATCGCTTGTTTCTGTAGTGTGCATCGGTTCCATTGGCTTCATCGGCTCCATGGGAGTCATTGGCTTCATCGGTTCCATCGGCTTCATCGGTTCCATTGGCGGGATTGGTGTCATAGGTGTAGTGCGAGATGCTGACTCCGTGGGTGGGATTGGTGTCATGGGTGTTGTACGAGACGCTGGCTCCGTGGGTGCGACTGGTGGCATCGGAGGGACAGGTGGCCTGGGTGCGGTTTGTGGTGGTGGCATACGAAGATTGCTTAGAGCCTGCTCCACAGCTTCAAGCGCACCCTGCACACCATCGGAGGCAGCACGTTTGGCTTGCTCGACAAGACGGTCAAGACGTTCTGGATCGAGCCGCCACTCACGGTCATTGATACGCACATTGAGCTGAGAAACCGACTCCGCAATGTCACGCTCCATTTGCTCCATATCGCGTTCAAGGTCAGGCATAATTCGTTCAGAACTACTCGAACTGCTACTACTACGCGGACTCTCATCACCAAGGAGCAGAAGGTCTCCGTCAATATGCAATTCGAGGTAGGCCGCACCAGTGCCATAGGTCAGAGTAGCTCTTTTATTGCGTGACCCCTGAGCAGTTGAGGCAAGGGCGTGTCCCGTGATATTCCCGTTCACGGTTGCGGCAATCGTCAGGTTTGCATTCGGAGGTATCGTCACTGTTGCATCGCCACTCACGTTGATACGAGAGCGACCGGGAATAAGGTCAGCCAGTAATTGCAGGTCTCCACCGATATCGCTCGCGTTCAACGTACCCCGAATGCCTGCTAGCTGGAGATCATCATCAACGTCAGCGATTTGCAGAGAACCAAACACGTTTGTCACAGTAAGATCATTACCAATATCGCGTAGTGTCACGTTCCCACGAACTTCCTTCAGCGTCAATTCGTTTCCTATATCGCCAGCCTGGACATTGCCATTGATATTCTCCATATACAGGTCGTTTCCGATACCTTGTGCTGTAACACTCCCGTTGACGCCAATTATAGACGCATCATCCCCAATGTCAGTCAGCGTCACACTTCCACCAATACCTTTGAGTGTTGCACTACTACCAATACCTTTTCCTGTCACAGAACCATTAATTTCACTCAAGGCTACCCCGGCATTAATTTCAATAAGCGTCACACCTCCCTGTATATTGCTAAGCATAGCTTCTGCACCAGTATCTTTTAGTTGGACGGAGCCACTAATGTCACGCACTGTGACTCCACCCCCTATATTACCAATACTCACATTGCCATGTATGAGTATGATTACTACCTCACCTTCCACGTCTTTCAGATCGACATGTAACACATGTTCGATATCGACATTGCCACTAATGTCTTTTGCCACGATGATTGTTTCGTGTGGGACGGAAAGCTGAATGGAGCTGTCGGAGTCACCCACAAACAGCGAGTCCCCTTGTGGCTTTAAGCGTTCAATGGTATCGTCTGACTCTACCTGGATCGTTGGTTGTTCCCAACCTCGGATGATAAGGTCGCCTTCAATATTCGAGATAACGATTTTTTGCATTGCGGGAAATGTGGTCATGTCTGTTATCCTTCCGTAGTATGTTATCGTTCTTCGGCGAAGATTTCGAGTCGTTCACCTTTTTCCATGTCTTGCAGGTCCAGTAAACGTCCAGTTGCGCCTTGTTCTATACTTTTCAGCAAGTCTTCTACAGCTGTATTACTCATCTGTGGAATGAAGCTTACGCCCAGTCGTAAGCCCGTTCTGACAAGGCGTACAGGCAAAGTAGCTGTGACGTAGACTTTTTGCGCCCTCGCGTTTAGCGTAGTAGCGCGAATACGTAGGAGTCGGTCACGTCCACGCTCAGTTGTTCGCTCAGGTAGGGAATCAGGCTCAAGCGTATCCAGGATTTGCGCGGCTTCGGTCGCGGTAACTTGTCCCGACTCAACCATATGCAGAATGCGATTGCGTTCTTCTTTTGTTGTTGACATAGCAGGTACCTAGCTTTTCAGGAGGCGCATGGCTTCCTCGACGCTAATCTCTTTGGCGGCGAGACGGTCAAGTACCACACGGCGGTCCTGGCGTCCATCGTTTTCGGGTGTCCCGCCTAACGCGGTGACGATTTCATCCAGCCGACTTCGCGCCGTATTGTACGCAACGTTCATCTCAACCGCGAGCTTCTGTACGTTGCCGCGATACTTGACAAGCAACTCGACAAATTCAAGCTGCTCACGGGTCAAGCGACCAATCCACCCAAGGCTAAATTGTCCCTCGATCACGATACCACTATCAGGACATTCCAGCCGCGTGACAATCATCTCGCCACCACTTACCGGGTCTCGTGTAATCAATTGGTGCATATGTGGGTCTCTCCTCTAAAAAATGATGTGTATTGGGTGTGATAAATCAGACCCGTACAGGAATTTCGTGCCGTTCGGCTTGTTCCAGTCGTATACCAAGCATGACCAGGAATGTGCCACAACGTCCGATGATGTGACGGATGCTAATATGCTGCTCAGTTGCTAATGATAGATTACGACGGTTTTCAATTGCTCGCATTCGATCACGTTGATCTTGTTCCAACGTCTTTTCTTGTACGTATATGTTGTTGCACATCCTAGTTGGTTCCTTTCACATTTACTGGCAATAATTACCAATAAATTGATAATATTTAGCTTCCAGAGGCAATAATACCATATAAACATGAGACATGTCAATGATTTTGGCAATTAATATTATTTCATTGGTGATATTTGCCAATTTTACTCTGTAGGGGTCTAATTCTATTACACCCTTTTGCCCAACCAATTCTGTTGACACGATTGAAGAGACGTTTCGTATATCCTGTAAAAATGGTCGTTTGGGGACGAGGGTGTAATAGAATTAGACCCCTACAGTTCATATATCATGTACAACATATGTATGTTATCGTCATATAGCGAAACGCTTGTACGTTCTCCAACGTGTAAATGATGTCAAAACTTTTATAGTAACAAAACAAAGGAAGAGAATATATATGGCATCAGCACAATCAACAATAAAAAGCTATCAGAATACATATCAGCAGGGTGATCAGAATGTTGTTACACGCAATGTTGGACAGACCGAACGCTGGCTCTCTGGCGTAAGTGGTGGCTTGTTAGCAGCTTATGGTGTCTATCGACGCGACTGGCTTGGTACTGGTCTGGCGGTTCTTGGCAGTGCGTTGTTTTATCGTGGAGCGAGTGGTCACTCCTTCATTTATCAGGCGATGAGTATTAGTACAGCCGAGCAGCAGCCGAACTTCGCGCCGGGCATTCCAAAGACGGTATCGAGCATTCCTGGCAAGCGCGGAGTACGTGTACAGCGTTCAATGACGATAAATCGCTCTGCGGAAGACCTATTCAACTACTGGTATGACATCGAGCAAGCACCGCGCTATATGGATTATATCCAATCGGTCATGAAGACAGGTGAGCGCACGTCTCACTGGGTGGCACAGGGTCCCATGAACAAAACGGTTGAGTGGAATTCCGAACTGTTGCAAGTGGTACCAAACAAGTCAATTTCCTGGCACGCACACGGCAAACCCACATCGGCAAATGCAGGGAAGGTGAGTTTTGATGCTGCGGCTAATGGGAAAGAGACGGTTGTCACGCTTGAACTTGACTTTCTGCAATTCCAAGGTGCCTTTGGCACAGGAATTGGCAATATTCTTGGACACATTCCAGAACGCCAGGCATTAGAAACGCTACGCCACTTCAAAGAAATCATGGAAGCAGGCGAGGTACCCACAATAAAAGGCCAGGCAACAGGCGAAGGCATAAAGTAGGGGCACGATTTATCGCGCCCAATGTAGAAAGAATGAGAGACACATGAAAGCATTATGCTGGTATGGTACGCACAAGGTGCGTGTAGAGAATGTTCCCGATCCACAGATTATCAATCCACGCGACGCCATCATTAAGATTACATCTACAGCCATTTGTGGCTCTGACTTGCACCTCTTCGATGGGTACATTCCTGCGATGGAGAAGGGCGATATTCTTGGGCATGAGTTCATGGGCGAGGTGGTCGAGACGGGCCGGGGTGTTGAGAATCTCAAGAAGGGCGACCGCGTGGTTGTACCCTTTACCATTGCCTGTGGACGCTGCTACTTCTGTCAAAAAGGACTCGTCTCGCTCTGTGACAACTCCAATCCGAATGCGTGGCTAGCGGAAACGCTGTATGGCTACTCGGCTGCTGGTCTTTTCGGCTATTCACACATCTATGGTGGCTATGCAGGTGGGCAAGCAGAGTATGCGCGTGTGCCATTTGCCGATTATGGCCCAATCAAGGTTCCCGATGGGCTGACAGATGAGCAAGTCTTGTTCCTGTCCGACATCTTCCCAACGGGCTATATGGCGGCAGAGAACTGCAATATTCAGCCGGGAGATACTGTTGTAGTCTGGGGCTGTGGTCCTGTTGGACAATTTGCCATTCAGAGTGCCTATATGTTAGGCGCGGAGCGCGTTATTGCACTTGATCGTTTCCCTGAACGCCTACGCATGGCGGCGGAGCAAAGCAAGGCCGAAGTCTTCAACTACGAAGGTGTCGATGTTGTCGAGGTTATCAAACAGATGACAGGTGGACGCGGCCCCAATGCCTGTATTGACGCGGTAGGCTTGGAGGCTCATGGTAGTAGCCTTGACGCCATCAATGATACCGCCAAACAGAAGACACGGCTGGGAACCGACCGTCCGCATGTGTTGCGGCAAGCCATTCAAGCATGTGGCAAGGGTGGTACAGTTTCCATTCCAGGCGTCTACGGAGGCTTCCTTGACAAGATACCCTTTGGGGCAGCGTTTGCAAAAGGATTGACCTTCAAAATGGGTCAGACAAACGTGCATAAGTACTTGCAACCGCTCATGGACCGTATCCAAAAGGGTGATATCGACCCATCGTTTTTGATTACCCACAGAATGACGCTGGACGAGGCACCCCATGGCTACGACATCTTCAAGCACAAGGAAGATGATTGTATCAAGGTCGTGCTGAAACCTTAGTTAGAGCAACAAGAGAACACAAAGAGGACGTTGGGTTGCAACCTAACGTCCTCTTTGTGTTCTCTTTTGTGAGATATATGCATGTGTTACCGTATATATAGAACACAATAGACGCAACAACGTATTTGTAGGGGTCTAATTCATTACACCCTGCTGACGATTGACCATGTTGGAGAATGTTGAAACGCTTGTGCATGTCTTGTCACATTGTACATTGCCAAGAGGGTGTAATGAATTAGACCCCTACCATAGTATTTTGATTTTGTTTGATTTGAAACGAGGTTCTCTATGGCTCGCTCGACAGATGTAAAGTCTGCCCCTTCGCCTCCGCTTACCTCGACGGTTGTACTGGCACGTTGGCGATTGCGTAATACGTGGGGTATGTTGCTTGTAACGGGTATGGGCATGATTGCCGCCGTGATGCTGGTATGCGCGGTACCGCTTTATTCACAAATCGCGACAACAGCTGGCCTGCATAATGTCTTTAGCGCGACACCCGCTAGTCCAGTGCTACGTTTTCATGCGACATTGCAAGGTCTATCCACGCCGATTGTACAAGAGGTACGCAAGCGTATCGAACCCATTCCACAGACTACTCTCGCATCGTATCTCGACAAGGGCAACCAGTTTTCTCTGCAATCACAGGGCTTTCAGATCGTTTCACCAAAGCAGAAACACGCTACCGACACACTCGCACTGCTTGGCGATGAGATAGAGCAAGCCACACCGCATGTAAAGTTGCTTGCTGGACGCCTACCGTTGGCACAGAGCAATAGCCTTGAAGCCATCATTACGACACAGACTGCGAGTGGTCTCAATGTGCATGTCGGCTCTATTCTTTCCCTCAAATTTCAAGCATACACTACATTGAAGGGCGACAGCACAAATGGCTCCCAGATCATTATTGAAACAACATTACCCGTACACATCGTTGGCATCTACGAACCTACGGTAGCCAACGATGTGTTTTGGCATGGAGTAGCACTTGACCCAGTTACGCAACAACAGAATACGACCTCAACTGTGAGTTATAGTGTGCTGGTTTCTAATGAAGCGTTAGTTACGGCTACAGTGAACACCATTCCTACGGCACAAAGAAGCGTTGCAAGCGGCATTGTTTTCTCGTCGCTCACGAGTGATGCCTACTGGTATTATCGCCTTGACCCTACCACATTTTCAATTACGAACGAGAACGCGTTACAAAATAGTCTTACGACTATGCAAGGGCGGCTTGCGGACAACTATGGCACGGTGCAAGAAAGCCCGAATTATCCCTATATTCAGAGTGCCGAAGTGAGTGGTCCTGTGCTTAGCACCTATGAAGGGCCGGGTACATTGGAGCTTTTTAGCAATCGTGTGGATGTGGCACGTATCCCGGTGACTATTTTGATGATTGAGGCGGTCGCGCTAATCCTATTTTTTATTAGTATGATGGCGGAATTGCTAGTTGAGCGTCAATCGGACGCCATCGCTGTTTTACGTAGTCGTGGCGCGAGTCGGAGTCAAGTATTTGGCTCATTTTTCACACAAAGCCTGGGACTTGGACTACTCGCCTTGCTGCTTGGTCCAGTTTTAGCACTGGTTGCAGTCTACTTGCTGATACAACGTATTCTTGGGCCTATGGGACAATCCGCCTTGAACGTGGCGTTGGGCGATACACAGGGGACATTGTTGCTTGTAGCGGGCTATGCAGTCATCGCGGTTGTGATAGCGATTCTTGCAATGGGCATCTCGACATATCGTGCGGTCGGTTTTGATGTACTGGCATTGCGGCGCGAGTCGGCGCGGTCTGGCAGGCGTTCGCTGTGGCAACGTTTCAACCTTGACCTTGTAGCAGTTGTGATAGCACTAGCTGGTTATGGTATTTCACTGTATTTGAATACGGTACAGGGACTGGATGCACAAACGCGTGTGCTTGTACAGTCGCCTCTCGCCTTGATTGCGCCAACATTTCTATTGTTGGCTGGCATTCTGATACTGCTACGTATCTTCCCGCTACTCCTGCGGTTAGGCGCGACAGTAGCAACGCGTGGGCGTGGTGCCTCTGCGGTTCTGGCTCTCGGACAGATGTCACGCGCACCACGTCAATCTGTGCGTATGGCTCTCTTACTAGCATTGGCAACCGCGTTTGCCCTCTTCTCGCTCCTGTTCACCGCGTCGCAAGCACAACACGTACTCGATGTCGCAGCGTATCAAGTGGGAGCCGATTTCAGTGGCACTATTGTGCCTGCTGCTACAGCACAAGACATCGCACGAGATACAAACGCACTAAAGAGTATTCAAGGTGTGACCTCGGTAACGCTTGGCTACTCAGACCAAGCCTCAACGGTGGGGCAAAATGTGAATCCAATTGCACTTCGTGCGGTGAATGCTGACACCTTTGCACAAAGTGCTGTGTGGAATGATGCATCTGTGCCGTTGGCATCGTTGATGAAGCAGTTGGTGGCAAGGCGTGGGATAGTACGGGCAAGCTATGCTGTTCCTGCTATCGTAGACGCACTTACATGGAACAGGTTAGGACTGTCGCAAGGAAACCAATTTGTACTGCAAGCAGGGCCATCTTCCTACACCACAGATGGCAACATCACTTTTGTTGCTATGGCAAAGGTGCAGCATATTCCGACGGTCAACGATAGTACTGAGCCAGTGGATAGCAATGGTTCTCCGCTTCCAGGAGGCATAGTGGTGGACTATCAAAGCTACGCAACCGTCTTTCAGCAAGTTATCCACGAACCATTGCCCGTGAATTATGTTTGGTTACGTTCAAGTGATGATGCCTCTGCAATTGCGAACGTGCGAAACGCCTTGGCGAAAAATGATCCACAAGTTAACCCTCTACTTGACCGTCGCGCTCTTGTTGCTAGTTTGAACAGTGACCCGTTGACGCTCGATCTGACTGGTGAACTCGCACTTGGAGCCTCTACCGCTTTACTCTTAGCATTGCTGGGCAACCTGCTCGCTTCGTGGTTGAGCACCCGCAACCGCTTGACCAACTTCGCGATACTACGAGCATTGGGAACCAGCCCCGCGCAGGTCGCTAGCGTGCTGACATGGGAACAAGGGATTATCTATATCACTGCGCTTGTACTTGGTATACTCTTTGGAACACTGCTCTCATTCATCACTATTCCCGCACTGGTCTTTAGCAGTGTTCCTACGAATGGTCCAACCAGCGGAACAAACAATGGTGAATTTTACGCATTACAACATATTCTTCCGGTACACATAGTCGTGCCACTCTCGCTGATCGTAGCACTTGTCGTGTTAGTGGTGATTTGTCTGGTTACGCTGAGTATGATGGTGCGTGTGGTGACAAAACCTGAACTGAGCCAAGCGTTACGCTTGAACGAGGATTAATTGTATGGCACAATCCAGACGTAAGCAGAACAGAAGATGGTGGGGTGTAATATTTGCCTCAACAGCAACACTGGCGCTCTGGCGTGTGCGTCATATGTGGGGTATGCTCTTCATCACAGGTATAGGAATGGTTGCCGCCGTGATGCTTGTATGTGCCGTACCACTCTATTCAGAGGTCGCGCTTACAGCAGGGGTACGAGATGTCCTGACTGCGACTCCAAATACTGCAACTCTTACTGCACAGGTAAACATTGCTGCGTTATCATCAAACTCTACAACTCAAATTGAAAATCTTCTTGATCAATCTGTGAAGGATGCTAGCCTTTACAAGTATATGAATGGGTTATCACAACTTGTCGTTCAAACGGATGGTCTACCTGTCGCCAAGCCAACATTGCCTAATTCGTCAGATACATTGGCTATTGCGGCTTATTCGATGAAAGAAGCGTCCAGTCATGTGCATATTGTGAAAGGTCGTCTCCCTAGTACACAAAGCAATGAACTAGAGGTTGCACTTACACCAGAGACGGCAACAGGGTTTCATGTGACTGTTGGTTCTATTCTTGTGACTCCATTTTCGATATCCATTGGACACGAATTCCCACAAATAGCACCGCATGAAGAAGTCGTCAACTTGAAATTGCATGTTGTAGGTCTCTATACAGAGGATATGGCAAATGACACATTTTGGCATGGTAACGACACGAACCTTGCTGTAATTCCTACGCCACCTGGTCCTCCAGCACTTAATGGAACTGCTCTCGCATCAAGTGACACATTTCTCGCGCTTCTTGACGTACTCGGTGCCACAGATGGTGCAGTGTTCTCTCCTCAACTAAGCTCCCTCTTCTTGTACTATCAACTCAATGCAGCACATCTTACAAGTAGCCAACTTGATGATCTCATTGACCGCTTAAGTGCATGGCAGGATAGTATTGATGCATATAATGGCTCCACTCTCTTCGTCGGCTCGCTACACACGCCCTATGTTGATAGCGTTGACTTACAAGGAGATGCACTTAGTATGCCTCATAATCAAAGTAGCTTGGAGCGATACCGTGCTCGTATCGGAGTTCTGCAAATACCAAATGGACTTGTCTTGTTCCAGATTCTCGCGTTGGTGCTTTTCTTTGTAGGGATGATGGCGGAACTGCTCGTGGAGCGTCAATCAGAGACGATTGCTATTTTGCGGAGCCGTGGGGCCAACAGGTGGCAAATCTTTGGTTCGTTCATGACGCAAAGTATTGTGCTTGGCATCATAGCACTCGTTGTAGGTCCATTACTTGCACTCTTCGCGGTTCAGCTTATAGCACAAAGAACGCTCTCGCCGCAGGAGTTAAGCGCACTGGATGTTCTTTCGCACGACACGGTGAGCGTCTTGTATGGGTTGCGTGGGTACATACTTACAACCGTACTCCTGGCGATTGCGACAATGGGCTTCTCTATCTATCGTGTCGTGGGTATGGATGTACTGGCGATACGTCGCGAGGCAGCCCGCGCAACAACACGACCACTCTGGCAACGGCTCAATCTTGATATTGTAGCTGTGATTGTGGCGATTACAGGTTACTTCGTTTCCTCCTATGTGTCGGGCGTATCAGTACTTGATCTACGCACCACTACGCTGATTACCTCACCGCTTGCGTTAGTGACTCCGCTCTTTCTTGTTATAGCGGGAATTCTACTGGTGTTGCGCCTCTTTCCTTTGCTTTTACGAGTGGGTGCCTCGTTCGCCACGCGTGGACGTGGGGCCTCTGCCATGCTCGCGCTCGGTCAGATATCGCGTGCGCCGCGTCAATCGGTACATATGACATTGTTACTTGCTCTAGCGAGTGCATTTACGATCTTCACGCTGGTCTTTATCGCGTCGCAGGAACAACGTGTGTTTGACCTTGCCTCCTATCAAGTTGGTGCAGATTTTAGCGGCCCAGTTTCTTACGACTCAGCATTAAGCGTCAAGGAGCAGACCGCAGACTTCGTACAAAGCACACATGGTGTCCTCTCTGCCACTTTTGGCTATGCGGCAAGCATGACAACAGGTGTACGCTCTAGCGGCTACCAATTTGAGGTGCGTGGAGTCGATGCCGATACCTTTGCACAGACAGCAAGCTGGACACAAGCAAATTCCACGCAATCGCTTGATAGTCTGATGCATATGTTACAAGCGCATAGGAGCGATGTCACGAGCAGTCGTGTGTTACCCGCACTTGTTGACACCGCGATGTGGCAACAACTCAACTTGTCCGTTGGTGAGCATTTTACATTGCACCAAGGAGATACAAATAGCTCACAAGCAAACACAATTACGTATGTCGCTCTGGCTGAGGTTGAGCGTATTCCCACTATTGGCACTACAGGGTTGCTCTTCGATTACCAGAGTGGGAATGCGCTCTACCATACTCTTTCAAGGAGTCCACTACCGCGCAACTATTTATGGGTCAAGACAAGCGACGACCCAACGACGGTTGCCAGTGTACGTGCAGCTCTCAACAACGTACAACCACGTATCACACAGCTTGCAGATAGACGCGCCTACATCAAGAAATTGAGCACAGACCCGCTCTATCTTGATTTGCTTGGCGTGCTGGCATTGGGTGCAATCACTGCCCTTCTGCTCGCGCTTGTTGGCAACTTGCTTGCATCATGGCTTAGCGCACGCACCCGTGTCACAAACTTCGCGGTATTGAGAGCATTGGGAACCAGCACAGAGCAAGTCGCGGGTGTGCTAACGTGGGAGCAAGGTATTACCTATATCACCTCACTCTTGCTGGGTATTGTCTTTGGAGCTGTACTTTCAGTGACCGCGATTCCATCACTGGTATTCAGCAGCGTTCCCACGAGTGGGTTGAACAGCACAAGCACAAGCGATTCATTTTACTCACTACAGCGTATTTTGCCTGTGCAAATAACAATTCCAGTCAGCCTTGTTATTGCACTCGTTCTATTAGTGAGTATTTGCGCGATTGCACTTTGGATTATGATACGTGTAGTGACACAGCCTGCATTAGGGCAAATGTTACGCTTGAATGAGGATTAATTGTATGGCACGTTCATCTATA
>CAXTWV010000110.1:0-14145 GCA_964248005.1 uncultured Ktedonobacteraceae bacterium
TATCTTGACCTCCTCTTGTTATTTGAATAGTATTGTGATAAATCGGTCCCTACAGACGTTTCGTGATATATAATAATTTCATGAACAAGACAGATCGCTTATTGGCTATCGTATTAGAATTGCAGGGCAAGGGCAAGCAACGCGCCGAGGACCTGGCGAAAACATTTGAGACGAGCAAGCGCACCATCTATCGAGATATCGAGGCGTTGTGCGAGGCTGGTGTGCCGCTTCTCTCTATTCCAGGACGTGGCTACTCGCTGATGGAAGGTTATTTTCTGCCGCCATTAAGCTTCTCAACTGATGAGGCGACAATGCTGTTGTTGGGGAGCGAGTTCATGGCGCAAAACTTCGATGCGCAATATCGTGTAGCCGCCCATGCCGCGAGTCGTAAGATAACCAGCGTATTGCCGGAACAATTACGCGACGATGTAGCCTACCTACAAAAGAGCATTCGCTTTATCACCGCAGAGCAACGTCCCGCCGAAGTCATGATGTTACAGCAAGTGCGCCGTGCGATTATCGAGCGCGTCACAGTGCGTTTCACCTACTCAAAGCGTTATGGTCAGAGCGGTCAAGATACGCAGACGACGCGCAACGCCGACCCCTACAGTCTTGTCTATGTCACAGGCACATGGCATATGACCGCCTATTGTCATATGCGCAAAGATATACGTATATTTCGTCTTGACCGCATGGACGCACTTGAAGTCTTACCGCAAGCCTTCGTCAGACAACCACATATCGTACTGGAAGAGCATCAGGGGCGGCAACGGGATATAACAGTGCGTGTCCTGTTTGACCATGAGGTGGTACGCTGGGTACATGAGGCACGCAACTACTTCATTGTCGCGGAAGAGGCAGCAGCAGAGGGACTCCTGGTCACGCTCCAAATACGTCAGGAGAGCGATATTGTACAATGGCTCCTCGGCTGGGGCCAACATGTGCGTGTCCTCGAACCGGCATCACTCCGCCAAAGGTTGATAGATGAAGCTAAGGGAATATTGGAGCGGTATCAATAAAGAGATAAGATATTGGCATCATGACGGGTGCGGGGCACCCGTCATGATGCCAATATCTTATCTCTTCCGAACCTAGCTTGCGATTACGCGGTCTGTCTCTATTTTGTAGATGACTCGCACCTGTCCGGGCTGATGATTTGCATATTTGTCACGACCAGTGTATTTCTTCGACATCTTGTCAATGTGATCGTTAGCACCTTCTTCTGTAGCCTCGGTGATATGGCCTCGTATTGATAACCAATGCCAGGGATTGTCGGAGTCAACGATGTCGAGGCCAACTTTGGGTTGCCTATCCATATTCAAAGCTTTTTGTCTGCCTTTAGACGTGTTAATCAACACATGCGTACCATCAAAATCAACCCAAACGGGTGTCACTTGTGGTGTCCCATCAGGCATCACAGTTGCTAAATGAGCGAGTAAAGGTTTCTGGAAAAGGTCTAACGCCTTCTCAGGAATGCTTTCTGCCATAGAAAATTTCTTCTCCTGCTACGTTTTTTTGTAGAAACTTTTGTAAGGTACTGAGAGAAATTCAGTAGCTCTCAATTTCTTATTCTCATTGTACCTTAGTTTCTTAGCGTAACGCAAACGAGTTTTTACCTACCTCCAAGATATTGTTCGTCGCTGACCTTTTCCATCCAGTCGGCGTTCTTGCCGTTCAGCTGTTCCTGAATGGCGATGTGCGTCATAGCGGTAGTTGGCGCGGCACCGTGCCAATGTTTCTCGCCCGGTGCGAACCGGATCACATCACCTGGTCGAATCTCCTCAATTGGGCCTCCCCAGTGTTGGACCCGACCACAGCCAGCCGTGACAATCAGAGTCTGACCCAGTGGGTGACTATGCCATGCGGTCCGAGCACTTGGCTCGAATGTGACACTAGCACCTCCCGCGCGTGCTGGATCAGGTGCTTGGAAGAGAGGGTCAATGCGTACCGTGCCAGTAAAATTTTCGGCTGGCCCTTTGCCCGACGGTTGTGAACCACATCTTTTGATGTCCATGTTCTAAAATCCTCCACAATGTTATCTCTTCTTGAAGAATAATCCAACGTCTCTGCAAAAAGCAGAGGAGCATATGCTCTCTGTCTGAGAGTATTATAGCCGCCCACACTCACAGAATGGTAGAATGATTGTGGAAAATTATTGGCAAATCTTACACATTTTCACGATGAGCGATGACGAAGGAATTAGTTTTGTGGAGACCGCATAATATGACTAAGCAAACAAAAGAGACAACGTTGAAGGCGTTTCGTCAGATTCCAGGTGTTGGCAAGAGTATTGCCAACGACCTGTGGACTATGGGCTTTCGTTTGCTGCAAGAGCTGAAAGACCAGAATCCAGAAGCTATGTATGACAAGCTCTGTGAACTACAAGGTATGCATGTTGATCGCTGTATGCTCTACGTGTTTCGCTGTGCCGTGTACTACACTTCGTATGAGCAACATGAACCGGAAAAACTCAAGTGGTGGAATTGGAAAGACCTGTAAGGTATAATGAGCACCATACTAAATTGTAAGGAGTAAGTTGTTCATGTCACCGGACATAGTAAATCTCATAATCAACGTATTTTCTGGTATCTGCATTATTATCGCTCTTGTTCAGCTTATAGGCGTCTTGCTTGTTCGCTACTCGAAAAATTATCATCTGATCGCGCTCTATTTCACATGTATACTATTTTTGGCTCCTTGGTATGCAAGGGCATATGGAAATAGAGGCTTTGCACGTTTGAATCTAAAAGAGTTTGATGAGTCTATGAAGGATTGTAACCGTGCAATCAAGCTGAACTCGGACTTGTATTGGGTTTACAATAACCGAGGCGTAATCCATATGCAAGCAAAACGGTATAAGGAGGCTTTGATAGATTTCGACAGGTCAATCAAGCTCAAAGCGGATTATCAATTCCCTTACACCAACAGTTTCTTTGTCAACATGAAGCTCAAACACTATGAGCAAGCTCTAGCAAACATAGACGCTCTTCTTGCGATTAAGGGAACAGCGCAGCAAGCTTCCCTCTATCGTAGTCGTGGCATAGTATACGCATTTCTCAAGGAATATACACGCGCCATACAGGACTTTGATCGCTCATTGGAACTTGATCCAAATTTTGCCTCCTCATACCATGATAAAGGTTTCACATATCTTAGAATGGGTGATATACAGAATGGCTATGCTTCCATTACACAAGCTTTCACATTGAAGCCGAACCATATTCATTTGAACTGGTCATATGAATGGTGCAAAATGTGCATGGAGCAGCCGAATGATACCACCGCTGAACACTTTGAGAAGCTGTCAGAGCTTGAGCCGGAGAATCACATCGCCTATGTAAGTAGAGGAGCAGCACTAGTGTTGCGTGGGAATTTTGAGTCTGCCATCAAAGAGTTGGAGCAAGCAATTATGCTTGACCCAGACTCTGAAGATGCTTATTTCTGGACGAGTATAGCATATGCTTCGCAAGGATACGACGAGGAGGCACTTGTTGCTTTACAGCAAGCGCAAAAGATGAACGTACCAGAGGTACTTATGAGACCACTGTATCTACTAGAAGAAACACAGCCTGTGTTCTTCGAGAAGTATGCGAAGCAGTTTTTGACTACATAAGAAACCTGGGGAAAGCTGGCATCGCAATATAGCATCTTTCTGTAAACATTTCTGTGTTACAAACGTATGAGCTTGATCGTATACAGAGGTGAGAGTCATAATAATAAAATTATCTTCTGAGGTATTTATAGTATGAGTGAGACAAAGACCATGATGAAATGGTCGGAACTACAAAATTTACCCGTGACTATCCCTAGCGAAGGCATCACTATTGGAACCGTTGTCGATTGTTTTTTTCAGCCCGACACCAACGCGATTTACGCACTCAAGGTACGGCTACGTCTGCTTGGCGAACGCTCGCTCCCAATAACAGGAATTAGCAGCATTGAAACGACAGGGATAGCTATCCCAAGTGCGCAAATGCTCAGTGAGCGTCTCCCACCACTGCCACTTGTGAGCGGATTAACCACGTCTAGCATTAAAAGCGAGAGTGGAAGTGATGTTGGTAAGGTCAATGCTATCCTTCTCGGCACGGAAACACCACGAACGTTACGCATTATCGGCATCGAAATGACCATTGGCACAGGCAAGCGTACCAAAACGTTTGGGTCTGATGCTGTCGGCAGTTATCACGATGGCACAGTGGTAGTTACGGACACAGCAGCCAAAAGACTGAAATAATAAAACGGCAAAACGGTTGCGGGCAGGTATGCCCGCAACCGTTTTGCCGTTTTATTATTTCCCGCCAGCCAGCCGCAACGCCTCGGCTTCGGCTTCTCGTGCGTCTTTACGACGCGAAAGCTTTTTGAGTGCCTCGGCCTTCCGATGCCAGTTGTCTGCATCGTTGGGAGCGAGTTTGACCGCTTCTTCTGCCGCCTCTAGTGCCTCTGTATTGCGCTTTAACTGTTTCAACACAAGCGACTTATTATGCCATGCCGACGCCATACGTGGGTTGAGTTTTAACGCACGGTCGTATGCCTCAAGCGATTTCGAGTAGTTGCGCAAGTGATAGTATGCGTTCCCCAGCCCATTCCACGACAATGGAGCGTTGGGGTTGTAACGTACAGCTGCTTCGTAGGCTGTCAAAGCCGCGTCGTATTGCCCAAGCTCACATAACACATTCGCCTTGCCATTCAGGGCAGGTGCGTACCGTGGGTCGATACGCAATGCCGAATCGTAAGCACCAATGGCTTCTGTTGAGCGTTTCAAGTCAGCAAGCACATTACCGCGTTTATCATGTGCCCGGACAAAATTGCGATCAAGTTGAAGTGCTCTATCGTAGTTTTCGAGCGCACTTTTCAGGCGTTGGTCAGCGTAATAGACGTTGCCCATCCCATAATAGTTAGGTGCGTAATTCGGATTCAGCGTTTGTGACTCTTGAAATGCACTCAGCGCATCCTGAAAACGTCCGAGATCGTAGAGCGTGTTTCCCTTCGCATTCCAATAGATGGCGTTACGTGGCTCAAACACAAGTGCCTGCTCGAACGCTCGCAATGCCTCTGGAAAGCGTCGCAACTGGCGCAAGACGAGACCTTTATTATGAACAGCCTGCCCTAAGCGTGGCTCATAGTGTAACGCGGTATCGAACGAAAAAAGGGCTTGCTCTGGCAAACCAAGGGCGTTTTGTGCCGCCCCTTTACCATTCCAAGACAAAGCGTTATCTGGTTCCAAAGACAATGCCTGCTCGAACGCCGCCAACGCCTCTTTATTGCGACGCAACATATTGAGAGCCGTTCCCTTGCCATTCCATGCCGCAACAAGTTTGCTATCCATATTGAGCGCACGCTCAAATGAGGTTAACGCTTCCTGATGCTTTCCATTCAAGCCATGTGTTGTCCCGATTTTCTGCCAACCCTGTGCGTCCCTGACCTGATGGGCTTGGCGCGTTTGGGCTGTATTCAATGCGTAGGGACTATAAGGAGGTACAGTGACTGATGGCTGTTTTCCCGTCGCTAACCGTGGAACCGCGGGACGCGTCAAGGTACCACTAATACGCTGATCTTCGATATGACGCAACGTTTTTTCGACCTCTTTCGCACTTGCGGGTCGATTCTCGGCTTTCAGATCGAGCATCCGAATCAGAAGTGAATCTAACTCCGCTGGTACCTGTGGATTCAGTTCGGAGGCAGGGCGAAAGAAAAATGGTTGCTCACTAGGATCAACGCCTGTCATCAGACAATGCAGTAACGCTCCCAGACTATAAATGTCGGAGCGTGGTGTACTCTGCGCCTTCCCGTACTGCTCCGGTGCGGCAAAACCGGGCGATCCGAAAGCGATAGTATCATGTGATTGACCCGGTTTGAAGATACGCGCAATACCAAAGTCGATGAGATAGATGTGTCCGCCGCCTATCATGACATTCGATGGCTTGAGATCACGAAAGATAATCGGCGGTTGATGGGTGTGCAAATGGTTCAAGACATCACACAACTGCATTCCCCAATCCAACGCCAGTTCTAACGAAACGGGACCACCACCCTTGTGTTCCAGATAATCTTCCAGTGTCTCGCCCTCGATGAAGTCCATCACGAGGTACGAACGTTCCTCTTCCGTGAAGTAGTCATAGATACGGGGCAGGTTCGGATGTACCAGATCAGCGAGAAGTCGCGACTCACGCTCAAAGGCGTCTTCGGCCTCCTGAATACGACTTGGGGTTAGACCCGCACGACTCATCTCTTTAATCGCGACGGACCGATTATTGAAGCGTGTATCGGACGCTCTATAGACGGCACCCATGCCCCCTTGTCCAATACGTGACTCCAATTGATAGCGATTGCCGAGCAACGTTTGCTCAGGCAAATCGCCAGTAGAACGTTTAAAGAGGAGCGGGGCGGCACAATGTTGACAGAAGCGGGCCGTTTCCGCGTTCGCTAAACCACAGTTATCACAAAATTGTTCCGCCATACGCCTTTAATTTCCTAATAGAATATAATCACATCACACCCGTGGTGGACCCATCCGCCACAGCTGTAACCATTCCGCGATACTCAAGGTTTCGGCGCGGCGGCTGGCTTCGATACCTGCTTCGGCAAGCCACGCCCGAATGACCTCATTCTTATAATGTAGTCCATGCGTCAAGGAATTGTGTAGTTGTTTGCGCCGTTCGCTGAAACCTGCCTGTACCAGACGAAAGAAACTCTCGCGTTCAACCGGGGACAGTGGCGCATTCGTGTGTACATCGACACGCAAAATCGCCGAGTCAACCTTTGGTGCGGGATAAAATGACGACGCGGGAACATGTGCCATGATACGCGGCTGTCCATAGAACTGAATGCTGATCGCCAGCACGCTCAGGTCGCCGGGTTGCGCCACAATGCGTTGTGCCACCTCTTGCTGCACCATGACCACCAGTACACGTGGGGGATTCGCACTCTCCAAGAAGTGACGAAACGTTGGAGCCGTAATATAATACGGCAGATTCGCCACGAGCTTGTATGGTGTCTGCCCGAAAACCTCGACAGGATTGAGAAAAAGCAGGTTGCGGGCGATCAACTCGACATTTTCATAAAAGCTGGTCGTCTTGGCAAGTAACGCGAGCATATCGCGTTCTAACTCGACCGCCACGACGCGACGCGCATACTGTGCTAACTCACGTGTCAGCACGCCCGTACCCGCGCCCACCTCTAAGATTTCATCGTCAGCTTCAATTTCCGCAGCATCAACAATTTTCGTGAGAATAGAGCGATCAATCAAAAAATTCTGCCCAAACGCTTTATTTGGACGCATGTTGTGAGCGTACAACAAATTACGCAATTCGCGCACGCTGGTCAGGTCTATATCTTTATATGGCACAATGCTGTTCTGCAACGTCTCTTCGGTCGAGTGTTGCTGTGGAAGACTCTCCGTCACCTATCGCTCATCCATTTCTCATAAATTTTCGTCTATGTTCTATTCTACCCCAAGAGTCCCCACAAACACAATTTTATCTTAATACCAGCGTCTCCCCTGACGTGGCGAACGGAATAGACCAAATGGAGGCCGACGCCCCATCAGTCCAAACACGATGAGGATGCTAACAAATGCAAAGCCTGCAACAACAAGCAGCCCAGCCAGAGCGACTCCTGCAAGTAGGACCAACACACCAAGTAGTGCCAAAAGTGGCTTGATGAGCATGAAGCCAATAACGAGAAAGATAATTATACGTGCTGTTTTGTTGCCACGCTGTGGACGCGCCCACGGCGGAACCTGTCTTTGATACGTGCCATAAGGTCTATAGCCGTGTTCCATTGCATCACCATCAGGGCTGAGGTGGTAATAACGTGCTTGCTGCTGTTGCTGAGGAGGCGTTGTTCCTTGCGCTGGCCTATCCTGTGCCTGATAGCTATAAGGCGGGATAGGGGGCAAATCAGCGACCGAGTCCTCAAAGTTCGCAGGATGCTCGTTCTTCGGAATATTGCCAGTATTTGGCTTAGTAGACCAATAGTACGGTCGTGCTTCGCTTTCCTGAGCATTGTCTTGTACAGTATTAGAGTGATTATAGGAAGGCCGCTCGTTCTGTTGCGGCTCGAATTCTTGTTGGCTCATCTCTCTTCTCCTTGTAGCCGTGGAACCATCACTTATAACTACGTTCCCTGCAAACAAGGGTTGCATAGAAACTTGGTTGTTTGGTAAGGTAATTAAGGACGTGTAGTCCTATGTCTGTAACAAACAGGCACAATTATACGTTATACTCTGTGATATCGGACTCTAAAAATTTTAGCAATGCTCGTTTTGGGGAACTATTGTCAGAACACAAGAGCAACACTCTTCACACATATTGAGCAACTTGTCTTTGGAATACCTGCGGGGAAGGATTTTTTTAATGGATGAACATACATACGATAAACAGATAGAAAACGAACGAGCACTCGTGCCTGCGGGTAGTTCTAGCGGTAAAGATGCGAGTGGTGAAGATGCGACAGCACCGACAAAGGCGATTGAACGGATAGATGGAATTGAGGATCGACGGTATATAAGCCGTTCGCTTGCGGCACTGCGTCGCCAAACGCCAGTTCCTATCACGCCACTTGTCGATGAGGCTGCGCTGAGACGCACACGTGTCAATCGTATTCTGATGCGTAAACGTCATATTGACCGTAAATATTCAAATAGCAAGACTGGCCTGGGTCTCATGATCGGGGCCGCCGTTCTCTTTCTCATTTTCGCGATGCTTGTGTCTGGTGGTACAGGTTCAGCGTATGCCTATTATCAATCTCAACTGCCATTGCTAAACGGTATTGCGCAACATTCACTCTTCCAAACCACACGTATCTATGATCGTAACGGCAAACTCCTCTACGAATTATATGACCATCAGCAGGACCGAGGCCGTCGAACATACGTGAACTACAACGATATTTCGCCTTTGTTAGTGCAAGCAACGATTGCGACCGAAGACCATACATTTTGGACAAATAGCGGTGTCGATTATAATGGTGTTGTGCGTGCCGCCCTTGCTGATTTACAGCATAGTAGTGCTGTACAAGGAGCAAGTACTGTTACTGAGCAACTCGTCAACAACGAATTTTTCAATAACCAGAAGGGCAATCTACAGGTTAAGGGCGAGGAAATAGTGCTGGCAACAGGTTTGACGCAGCAGTATCCCAAGTGGAAAATCATGGAGATGTATCTGAATACAGTCTACTATGGTGATCTGAATTATGGGGTTGAGGCAGCCGCAGAGAGCTATTTTCGTCTGCAACCCAAATGTACACTGGGCAAATGCAAACCCGCGGTGAATCAGCTCGATCTTGCACAAGCATCAATGCTGGCAGGATTACCACAAAGTCCTTCATACTACGACCCTACAACAAATAAACCGGTCGCGCTACAACGTCAAAAGCTGGTGTTGCAATCCATGCTTGAGCTAGGGATGATTACGAAGCAACAGATGATGGATGCAGAAACCGAGACAGCGAAATTCACGTTTGAGCCTTATTCGGTGACACATCATCTGCAAGCACCGCATTTCGTCAACTATGTGATCGACAATGTTCTGGCACCTATGCTCGGTGGTCGTCTCGCTGATGGTGGTCTCAATGTGTATACCACACTTGACCTTGACCTGGAAAAACAGATTGAGCAACTTGTGTATGACAAACTGTACAAGCAGCAACAGGATAATTATCTCGGTGTCTACGGACCGCTCAATCTTACGAACAATTTGAATAACGCGGCTGTCGTGGTGATGAACCCCAAGAATGGCGAAATCCTGGCAATGGATGGGAGTGCGAACTTCAATCAAAATACGGCTACCATGCAGGGACAGGATAACGCAGCCATTGCGCTTCGTCAGCCCGGCTCGTCATTCAAGCCGATTGTGTACGCGACGGCCTTTGAAATGGGCTGGTACCCCGCTATGATCGTGCCAGACCATAAGACAATTTATCCTGTGTGTGATAGCAATGTTCCTCCTAAATGCTACTCGCCACAGAACTATGATGGAACATTCCATACGCAGTACCCTATGACAATTCGTACTGCCGTCGCAAATTCGTTCAACATTCCCGCGATTGACGCAATTGAGTTTGCAGGTGTCAATAATGTCGTCAATATGGCAAGTCGTCTAGGATTGAGCGAGATCGCCAATTTGCCAGCGCAAAGGCTCGTTCCTTCTATGGCGATTGGTTCCGCTGAAGTAACACCGCTTGATATGACTGGTGCCTATGCCACCTTTGCCAACCAAGGTGTGCGTGAGCCTCAGACCTCTGTATTGCAGATCACAGACAATCAGGGCAATCTCATCTACAAATTTGATGAAAACCATCCGAAGGGTGTGCGTGCTCTGGGTGCCGATGTCTCGTTCCTGGTCAGTAGTATGTTGTCCGACAAAGCGGCTCGCTACCATGAGTTTTCGCCTGGGAACTACCTGGAGTTAGATCGTCCTGCGGCTGCGAAGACAGGTACAACCGACAGTTTCCGTGATAACTGGACAGTAGGGTACACACCTTATCTCGCCACTGGCGTGTGGGCAGGTAACAGCAATAATGTAGAAATGACACAGAACACTATTGGTATCACTGGTGCAGCCCCCATCTGGCATGATGTTATGGAGCTTGCATCGCAAAAGTACAATTTCCCACCAGATGATTTCGTACCCCCTGCCAACGTGCATCGAGGAGTGGTTTCGGCTACTACGGGTCTAGCACCACGTGCAGGTGAGGCAACCGTTTCTGATTGGTTTATCGATGGCACCCTCCCAACAACCGGTGGTAGTGGTAGTTACTATACACCACCACCAACCTGCACCAACTTCTACTGTAAGCCCAATGACGGTGGACAACCCCTTCTGCCGTAACACAGTATTACATAAAGAGTTGGAAATTATCGCCTGTGTGGTGCTAGCACCACACAGGCGATAATTTCCAACTCTTTACTACTCTCCTATTGCTTCTTTGGAACATTTGCGCTATCATACGGGTGTTGCTACGCTTCCAAGACGAGTACGAAAAGAGGGAGGACAAGCAGGAATATGGCAGACAAAGAGACAAGACGCCAACGTGTTGTGCCGAGTATGGAACAAGGAACGTCGCGTGTCAGTAAAGCGGCGGTTGGAAACGCCAAGACCGTACAAAGCACACGTGTAGAGCAACGCTCACAACTGTCCACGCCAAAACAAGGGGCACGTAGCGGGTCCTCCAAATCGTCAACACGTGGTAAAAAAGGGGCGACGGGCAGTACCGCTAAGAAAAATACACCCTATCGTACTGTTCCTAAACCAGCTACCCCTGGTGCTATCGAATGGACGTACAATAAGTGGAATAGCATGGAGGCGCATCACCAGCAACGTGTATGGAGCATTGTACTCCTCGTATTGTCTCTCCTACTTTTCGGCTCATTAACGATATTTCAAACAACACCTCTCCTCGGTAGTATTGGTAAATTCTTTGTGCTCATGTTTGGCTGGTCAGCCTATCTTCTGGCATTTGGCTTTGTAGCGTTTGCGTTGGCTTACCTTATTGAAGGGATTCGTAATGAGCCACTGATACGCTGGACAATGGTCTTTGGCCTGTGCGCGATCTGGCTCTTGCTACTTATAGAAAGTCGTCTCATTATAGGGAATGACTCACCCACAACAGGCATTGTCGGCGGATTATTCGCACGCCCATTATTAGGCTGGCCTGTAGTAGCCGCGCATGTGATTACACTTGGGCTTATTGTCCTGCTCATCATCTTCACATTTCGGATCACCTTTGGACATGTGCTCATGGTCGGTCAGTTTGTGCAAAATCTTCTCTCCGATGAAAAAAGACCAATGTTGAGCAACAAAAATGGTCCCGTTTCAACTGGTCCCTCTCCATTTCTTGGGCAACGCCCACAGTTCAGTCGTTATGGAAACGGTATGGTGCCAGTACAACCGCCTCAGCAGCTTCAAGGACGCAACGTAGCAAGTGTAAGCGAGAGTGATGATGAAGACGAAGACGATATCAACTTTGAGGCAGACTTCGGTGATGAGGACGACGATCCACGTAATGATATCAATATTCATAAGCAAGACGTAGGTATCGTGCCACGCGGCCCACGCGCACCCATCGCATTGGATGTCGATAATCATGCGAACGCGGTCAGAGGCGCACGCCAACAACCTCTTCCACTCGATACACATGCCGATAAACTGGTGATAAAAGATACGGGCCACATGGAAGACCTCATGCCCAACAGGAGTCACCAGTTGGGCGAGGTACCCAGGACACCGCAGAAAACACCACGTATCGCGAACCCAACACCACAGGGTGAAAATTTCTGGATTTTGCCACAGACGACGCTCCTCAATAGCCCAGATGAAGTCAAGATTCAAATACTTGGTGATGATACTGAGACACTGGCAAAAACTATTCAAGAGACGTTACGCAGCTTTCGTGTTGATGCGGAGGTCAAAAAAGAAGATATCAGTATCGGCCCCACCATTATTCGTCTCGGCATTCGTCCCACAGGTAAGCCAGAGATGAAACCTGATGAAAAGACAGGCAAACTTGTTCCTGTGCGTGACGCAGGCGGCAATATTGTGTATGAGACACGTACTCGCGTGAGCCGCATCATGGCTCTGCAAAACGATCTCGCGCTGGTCCTTGAGGCCAAAACCATTCGTATGGAAGCACCAGTGCCGGGACGCCCTTATGTAGGCGTTGAAATTCCTAACAAAAATAGTCGCCTCGTCACACTACGCGAAGTGTTAGAGAGTAAAGAATATCAGGTCGCAAAAGCCAAGTCAAAACTTGCGGTTGCGCTGGGCAAAGACGTGGCAGGCGTCGTGCGTGTAGGCGACCTCGCCCGTATGCCACACTTGCTCATTGCAGGCGCAACTGGTGCTGGCAAATCGGTTATGATTAATGCTATTATCGCCAGCATCATCACACAGTCCACGCCGGATGATGTACGCCTATTGATGGTTGACCCGAAGATGGTCGAACTCAACATGTACAATGGTATCCCACATCTGCTGTCGCCTGTTGTGACTGAGGTCGAGAAGGTTGTTTCGCTGCTCAAAAACGGCATTAACGAGATGGAGAAACGCTATCGTCTCTTCTCGCAGTTGGGAGTACGCAACCTCGATGGCTACCGCAAGATGCGTGCCGAACGTGCGGCAAAAGGTGACAATACCCTCGTCAATCTGCCCGCGATTGTGATTATCATCGACGAGTTGGCAGACCTGATGATGGCGGCCCCGGAAGAGGTTGAGGGTATGATCTGTCGTCTTGCACAACTAGCCCGTGCGACTGGTATTCACCTTGTTGTAGCGACACAACGTCCTTCCGTCGATGTCATCACTGGCCTGATTAAAGCCAACATTCCGACACGTATCTCGTTCATGGTCAGTTCTGCCGTAGACTCGCGCACGATTATCGACATGGGTGGTGCCGAACGGCTCCTCGGACGTGGCGATATGCTCTACCTTCCCTCGGACGCAGGACGCCCTGAGCGTATCCAGGGAGCGTTCCTAGCGGACGAAGAGGCGGAAAGCCTTGTGCATTATTGGCGTGAGCAGGCAACACAACATGCTGCCGCCGCTAATGGTGGACAAAACATCGACGCTATAGAGGCGCAGGCAAAAGTTGAGCCGGGCTGGGAGCTAAAAGAGCAAACGTCGGACGAGTTTGAGTTAGACGACGACCTGCTCGATAAGGCTGAAGAGGTTGTACGCGAATACGAAAAAGCCTCGATCTCGCTCTTACAGCGTCGTCTACGCATCGGCTATTCACGTGCCGCACGTTTGATTGACCTCTTAGAGGAGCGTGGCATCATAGGTCATTCCGAGCAAGGACGTGGCGGACGTGAAATTATTGACGGTGGCACAGGTGGACGCGGCAATGGAAGCTTTGGCGATGGTCACTCTATGGCTGATGAGGTCGCCGATATCATGGCGGAAGAAAAGGCGCGTGACGATTTCTTGAAAAAGCAAGCCGCCAACGGCAAACTACCACCAGTTCCACAACAAAAGCAACAACAACAGCCAGCCGATGCTGATGATGATGAAGAGTATCAGCCTTTCTAAAGGATAGGGATGTAGGGACCGATTATGCAAGTTGAAAAATTAATATGGGAATCTCACGGACGCCCACAAGGGGCTACCCTACTATACGACGCTCGTGCGTGCTCCGCACGCCGTGTATAGT
>CAXTWV010000111.1:0-14141 GCA_964248005.1 uncultured Ktedonobacteraceae bacterium
TATTAGTATTTCAGTAAATGCTGAAATATTGAATTGATGCCAACACTAAAAAGGTATTAGGAGGTACAAACAATGCGACCTTCCAAGAGACGGTTCACCGCAGGTAATATATTATTCATTAGTGCAACCATAGGCTTGATGAGTCTTGCTGTTAATCAGCAACTTCAACGTCCCCCTAATGAGCGAACATGGCAAGGAAGCGTGTTCGGGCTTCCCTATGACTTTCGTTTTCCAACCTTTGAGCATATACGGAGTACATTGTGGAACAAGGACAATCCACAACTCCTTGTGCCTAAAGCGTTTGGCATGGGCTGGGACATGAATTTCTATCCCCTATTCCATCCACAAGAAGTTTGAGCCAACTATGCAAGAAGCCTATAAAGCTATCGCTGACCCGACTAGGCGACGAATACTAAAACACTTACGAGGAGGCGAACGCACAGCTGGCGAACTTGCAGAGAATGCAGGCGTTGGACGTACCGCGCTCTCTCATCATCTAACGGTGCTCAAACTTGCTGATCTTGTCCGCGTCGAGAGGCGCGGACAATTTCAGGTGTATTCGCTCAATACCACCGTCTTTCAGGACTTGATGACCGAAATCATGGGTTGGTTTGGAACTATGGATGGCGAATTCCCTGTCACTGAGCAGAATGATGATACTGTAATTGGCTAAACACGCTGGAGGTATATAATGGACCCTACAGGAAATACGAGCAAAATACAGCCTTCTGCACCATATCGCCCAACCACAATTGTTGCGTTTGTCATTATCGGACTACAAATAATAGTCTCTGCTGGCACGTATCCTTTTCTACCTCCCATCGTCCCTTCGCACTGGGATGCTGCTGGAAACGTGAATGGGTATCTTCCGAAGTTGACCAATGCAGTACTTATTCCTGCGCTGAGTCTTGGCATCTTTCTGCTTATGCGCATACTACTAGCAGTGGGTCCTCGTTTGAGTAATCAGGACCCACGCGCAACGCAAAGAATTAGCAGTCTCATCCTGACAGGTGTTCTGCTGTTCATGCTCGTAATACAAATAATAACACTTGCAAATCCTCTGGGAGTTCCTATGAATGTATCATTCATCGTAAACCTTTTGGTTTCTGTCCTCTTCATTTTTATTGGGAACTATCTCGGCAAGTTACAACGCAACTTCTGGGCTGGTATCAGAACACCGTGGACGCTTTCAAGTGATGTTGTATGGGAGAGAACACATCGCCTTGGTGGATGGCTTTTTGTTGGAGCAGGAGTACTCGGCATTATCATGGCATTTATCCCTGCCCTGCGTATATGGGGTGTTGTGAGTCTAGTGATTCTTGTGTCAGTAATTCTTGTAGTTTATTCTTACGTCGTCTATAGGCAAGTCGAAACACGCGGAGGAAATCCTCTGTCGCCCCCATTTGATGCGTGATGTTGATGTGGGTATGCTGAATGAAACAACGCGTTGTTCCATTCAGCATACCCACATCAACATCACGCATTATTTTGTTCAGCTTGTTCGTGTCGTGCAGCTTCGCGGCGTAGGCGTTCTTGTTCGCGTCGTTCTTTCTGCAAGCGACGCTTCTCCTCCGCCTGTCGCTGTGCCTCTGGGTCAGCGTTCAGTTCGTTCATGGAGATGGCAACGCCTTGACTGATAATGCGCGGAATAGCTTCGGCGGCCCGCTCTTCACCTGTTGCCAGCGTGATACGCTCGTCAAGTGGGGGAACGCCGAGCACGTAGCTTACCGTTTCTACATGTGTATTCGTGGGACGCCCGATACCGATACGTAAGCGCGGAACGTTATTCGTGTGTAAATGGCGAATAATATTATCAATGCCATTATGTCCACCCGCGCTCCCATTGCTTTTCAAACGTACTCTTCCCACAGGTAAATCAAGCTCGTCATAGACAACCAGTACATCTTCTGCTTGTACCTTATACCAGTGAACCAGCGCACTAACCGCTTCCCCACTATTATTCATAAACGTGATGGGCTTGACCAGGACCACTTTTTCAGGGCCAAGCGTACCACTAGCAAGAATTGCTCTATTGCGTTGCTCCGACCACTTCCAACCTAAATTTTTGGCTAGCATATCGACGACGCGGAAGCCGACATTGTGTCGCGTTTGTTCATATTGCTGTCCTGGATTTCCCAGACCGACGATGAGTTTCATAAAAATTTACCGACCATATCCTAGGCGTGCTGCAAGGTAGGGAGGCAACCCCGCCTTGATAATCTTCTCTTGTGTTTTCTCATAGTCATAATGAATACGATAAAACGTGAAGCCTTTATTTGTATCATAAATCATAAAGGCCGCTCGTGGGTCCCCATCGCGTGGTTGTCCAACACCACCTGGATTGATGATAGCACGATAGCCCTTTGGAGCCGACCACTCACCCTCTGGCGGTATGAGCATCTCATTTGTGACCTGTACCATACTCTGGCTCAACCCCAATAGCTCTAGCAACTCTTCAATCTCGCTATTGAGCCGATCTTCCACATTGCTTATAAGCTCTTCTTGTGTTTTCTCTTCCTTCTGATGTCCATTGGAGGAAGCTTCTTGCTGTTCAGTTGTTAGCTCTTCCTGTGTAACCACAATATCAGAGGAGGGAGTATCATTATCTAATTTAGTGTTCTCTACATCAATAGTATCAAGTGTCACGACCTCTTCGTCAGCTGTCTTTACATTTTCAACAGACGCTTCCAGTACGTCTTTCAGTTCAGCTATAGATGTGGGTGTATGTACGTCTTCTGTTGTCTCACTCTGCTCTTTCGCATCTGTAGAGAGAAGTCCTGACTCAACAAAGGCATGTTCGGAAGTAGCTTCCTCTTTCGTTGTTTGCTGCGTGGGATGAATTGCTGCTACTTTCTGCGTCTCTTCATCGTCGTCTTCTGGCAATAGAGATACCTCATCGGCTGAAACGATCTCACGTTGCTCTGTGTCTGTTAGAGGAACAGTGGGTGTTTGCGCTACTGTGTCGGGCTGCTGAAAGATAACAGGCACATGGGTATGACCAACGAAGCAATAGCGACTAGTGAAGTATTGGAAGCTACGCTCCGCCAATACTTCCGAGGTGAGGTACTCCCACAATGGCCCATATGGACTACCATGTACAAGTGTACATTCTTTGAGCTGAATACGTTCTGGTAAGTTCGTGAGAAACTCGCGATGTTCTTCGGTGAGTTGCTCAGCTGTCCATTCCGCGGATATGCGTGCAGCTGAACTGAAATCCTCCAGGTCAATCTTTCCTACCGCTGCCCAGTCGTGATTACCCGCAATGATGACATCGGTGCGTTCCCGAAGCGCAACAATACACTCATTTGGGTTAGGGCCATATCCGACAAGATCGCCCAAAAACCATAGTTGATCAATTGGCTCTTGTTGAGCTAACTCATCTATCTTCGCCAGGACCGCTTCTAATGCTTCAAGATTGGCATGAACGTCGGTAAATACAGCGTAGCGCATGATTGTGTACTCTATTCAAACTATATAGCATAAAGTAAGTGGGGCTATTTTATCATGTTTATAGAGTCCTTGCTAGTACCATGTTTAGAGCATCTCTTTAAAACCGAGAGATATTGATGTGCTTGTAGGGGTCTAATTCATTACACCCTGTTGGCAATATACAAATGTTTGGGGAACTGATGAAACGTTTCAACAATCCTCTAACAAAGTTCATCGCCAAAAGGGTGTAATGAATTAGACCCTACATTCCGTTTGATTACGTTGTCTAGCCGCACTACTTTGTAAAAAAACGTCTGTATTGATAGCTGTAAATGCATGTGATACGCTAGCATATGTAACAAAGGCATCAAAAACTATTTTATAGGAGAATGCAATGGCACGACCTATCACGTTATTTACTGGTCAGTGGGCAGACTTGCCACTAGAAGAACTCGCGCAAAAAGTGAGTACATGGAGCTTTGATGGACTCGAACTAGCCTGTTGGGGCGATCATTTCGATGTACAACGCGCACTCAAAGAGCCTGACTATGTTCAGTCGCGCCATGATATTCTGAACCGCTATGGTCTAAAATGCTTCGCCATCGCCAATCATCTTGTTGGACAGGCTGTATGCGACCCCATTGATGCACGTCACAAAGGCGTCGTACCACCTCATGTCTGGGGCAATGGAGAACCAGAAGGAGTACGGCAGCGTGCCGCGCAAGAACTCGCGGACACAGCACGTGCGGCTGCAAAGTTTGGTGTGACGCAGGTCAATGGCTTTACAGGCTCTAGCATCTGGCACATGCTCTACTCTTTTCCTCCGAACGATCTCGCCGCGATAGAACAGGGCTACGAAGATTTCGCACAACGCTGGAATCCCATCATCGACGTATACGAGCGTGAAGGCGTCAAATACGGTTTAGAGGTCCACCCTACTGAAATCGCCTATGATTTTGTCACGACACGCAAAACGCTCGATGCCATCGGCAACCGCCCTGGCTTCGGCATCAACTTTGACCCAAGCCACCTTGTCCATCAATTCCTCGACTCTGCCGCGTTCCTCGAAGAGTTCGCCGACCGCATTTATCACGTGCATGTGAAAGACTCGAAATTACGTCTCAACGGACGGAGAAGCATTCTTGGCTCGCATCTCAACTTTGGTGAAGCACAACGCGGCTGGGACTTTGTTTCCCCTGGACATGGCGACGTTGACTTCGAGTCAATCTTCCGCGTCCTCAACCGCATTGGCTATCAAGGTCCCCTCTCCATCGAATGGGAAGACTCCGGTATGGACCGCGAATGGGGAGCACAGGACGCCGTAAACTTTGTACGTCGTACCGACTTCGCGCCTTCCTCAGTTGCATTTGACGCCGCTTTTAGCCGCTAGCAATGATGTACATACGAACAATGATACCTCATCTGTAGGGGTCTAATTCTATTACACTCTTTACCCATACACCAATATTGGGCGATATATACAAGCGTTTCAACATCCCGCAAACATTGTATGTTGCCCAATGGGTGTAATAGAATTAGACCCCTATAAGCGTCCCATATGAATAGGGCAAATTGCGCAATCAATTCCTACACAGTAGGTGGCAACACAGGCAAACTGAATCCCCAATTCAATAATGCCTTTGCATCATCGAAGCGTCCTAGTGAGGTATCGCTATGCAAGACGACGCCCATGAGATGATGTCCTGCCCTCGTTGCCGCAAATAATAAACACCAACCAGCCTCCACTGTATGACCCGTCTTGATGCCCGTCATCCCTGTGTAGGTGTTCAGCAAATCATTTGTGGTGGTCCAGGTATATTTATGATGTTGCCCATTCGCGGCAAGCGTATATGTTGGTGTTTGGACGATCTGTGCGAATAGGGGAAGAGACATTGCATATCGTGCTAATCGTACAAGGTCGGCGGCAGTTGTATAGTGATTAGGATTTGTCTGATTATCGGCTGTCAGACCATCGGGATTTGTGTAATGTGTCTGGTACAAATGGAGACGGTGCGCGAAGAGATTCATCCTCTGCACAAATTTATTGGGTGAACCTGCGAGACCATCGGCAATTGCTATTGCCGCATCATCACCCGATGGCAAGAGCAAGCCATAGAGCAAGTCTTTGAGCGGTACAACATCGCCAACCTGTAAAAAGGCACTGCTTCCGTTGTGCAATACGACCTCATCTATCGCATCTTGCTTGACTGTAATGCCCTGATCGAGATTGCCCGTTTGTACAGCGATGACGGCAGTCATAATCTTTGTGATACTTGCCATTGGTACAGGCTTGTCCCCGTTAATATTGACGAGCACATTTCCGTCATCCATATCTTCAAGATAAGCAGTGCTTGAGGTAAGTGTTGGTGGTAGGCCCTTAACGGTGAGCACGGGTGAAGGGGATGGTACGGGTGTTGGCACAAAGGGAACAGGAGTAGCGGTTGGTGTTGGTGGCACCAGTCCGAGCGAATCGCTCACACGATTTCCTACAGGTGTAAATGCAATGATAGGCGTCAAAATAAGAATAACAAGTGCCAATGCAAGCAGCGAAAGAGCAACTACACGCCGTACCATGAGGATTACAACCTGTTCTCTGTCGAATGTAGGGGTCTAATTCATTACACCCTCGTTCAGCGTGTAATGCGGGACCAGGGTCTAATGAATTAGACCCCTACAGAACATTTCTATAGTAGAGAAACGCTACAAGCGTTCACAAATCGCACACGACCTTGCAAGACCTACAAATCTTTGGGCCATTGTGTGTGATAATCGGTCTCACGCTCAAAGGCGTCGGCAATGCGTAGGATAACCTCTTCACCAAATGCTGGTCCCAACAGTTGTAGACCAACGGGTAGTCCTTGACTAAAGCCACCTGGAATCGAGATACCACTAATGCCCGCAAGATTCGCCGGAATAGTGAACACGTCTTGCAGATACATTTGATAGGGATCAGAGATTTCGCCCAGCTTAAATGCCACAGTCGGAGATGCAGGACTCACCAGCGCATCCACCTTCTCAAACGCCTTCTCAAAATCCTGTGTGATCAATGAGCGCACCTTTTCAGCTTGTTTATAGTAGGCATCATAGTAGCCAGAAGAAAGCGCGTAGGTGCCCAGCATAATACGCCGCTTTACCTCGGCTCCAAACCCATATTGGCGCGTCTTTTCCATTGCTTCCCACATATCGTCAGTGTCACGGTAGGAATAGCCATATTTCACGCCATCGTATCGTGCGAGATTCGCGCTTGCCTCTGCTGGCGCGATGATATAGTATGCGGACACACCATATTTTGTATGAGGCAAGGACACATCAATAATCTCAGCACCCATGGCACGAAGTTTCTCAATGTTCTCACGCACAACCTTGATGACTTCCGGTTGTGTTCCCTCAACCCAATATTCTTCGGGTACACCCAGTTTCATACCTTTGATGCTGCCGTTCAAGCCAGCACCATAGTTGGGTATGGGGTTTGGTGAACTAGTCGAGTCATGTACGTCGTGTCCTGCGACTGCTTGCAGCAATAATGCAGCGTCTCGTGCATCTCGCGCAAAAGGACCGATCTGATCGAGCGATGAACCAAACGCGATGAGTCCAAAACGCGAGACGCGCCCATAGGTTGGCTTGACGCCAAGTACGTTACAGAGTGATGCAGGTTGACGAATAGAGCCGCCTGTATCACTACCATACGAACCCATTGCCATGCCCGCAGCTACCGCGGCAGCCGAACCACCACTACTGCCACCGGGAGCACGTTCGAGGTCCCACGGATTGTGTGTGTTGAAAAACGCCGAGTTCTCGGTTGATGATCCCATCGCGAACTCGTCCATGTTGGTCTTGCCCACCATCACGATACCCGCCGCATTAAGCTTTTCCATGACCGTTGCGTTATATATGGGTTTGAAATGCTCTAGCATTCGCGAGCCAGCCGTCGTGGTGATATCTTTCGTGGAAATCACGTCTTTAATCGCTATCGGGATACCTGTCAGTGGCGAAAGTTCCTCGCCATGTGCAATACGGCGGTCTGCCTCTTCTGCTTGTTGCAATGCCAGCTCATCTGTTACCAGTGTAAACGCCTTTACCTTGTCTTCCACCGCGCGAATGCGATCCAGATGAGCTTGTGTTAACTCAACTGATGAGACCTTTTTTTGACGCAACAAATCGCCCGCTTCATGAATCGTGAGCGTATATAATTCTGTCATTATTCTCCCTCCAACACCGCGTTGACCTTCAAGTAATTGTCTTCCTGGTCGGGAGCGTTTGCGAGCAACACCTGTGGTGGATACGATGGTTGTGGCACGTCGGCACGCATCACACTGGTCAGGTGAGAAGCGTGTGCTGTCGGCGAGACACCACTGACATCGGCTTCCTGTAATATCTTGATATTCTCAAGGATAACCGAAAGCTGCTGCTGGAATGTTGTGATATCTTCTTCACTCATGCCCAAACGTGCGAGTTTTGCTACATTTTCTACCGTCTTGCGATCAATCATCGTCATGCGTCCTCATTTATTTTTTAATATCGAATGGAAAAGCCACTGAGGTGCTCTGTAGGTTCGCGCCACGTCGTCTCAACCTCATCCACCTCTGCTGCTGAGGGTCCTTGTCGTAAAGCCACCAGAAGATTTTCTAATGCCCCATGTGGTCCTTGTGCTACAATCTCTACGCTTCCATGTCCCTTGTTACGCGCATAGCCACGTACCCCAAGCGACAATGCTCTCTGGGAAACAAAGTAGCGAAAGCCAACGCCCTGCACATACCCATGCACCACTGCATGAAGTTCCTCTATACTGTTTTTCTCATTATTCTGGCTCATGCTGCCTATAATAGCATAATCGCATGTGTGGGTATAGACCTTGCTATGCTATGCGTCGATATCCTGTTTATCAATGTCAAGGAGATACTGGCGTGCGTCTGCTTCTGTTTGTGCAATGCTCATGTAAACAATAAGGTCTTGTAGCTTTTTTTCGTCTACTATTGTGTCTGTCTTATCTATCGCAAGACGTGCAATCTTAGGAAACTTTGTTTGTACTACACGTTGTACTATGATGCGCTGCTCCTGTATTTCCTTTTGATGAGCCTGCTGAAGTCCTTGTTGGATGCCTTCTTCGCGGCCTTCTTCCAAAATCAATTGATAGATTGGTGTGTCGTGCAGTAAGTCGTGTTGCATTCTAAACCTCCTAACAAGCCAGTCTTGCTCCTTTTTTTCGCCAAGAAATGCGAGTGAAGCTAGTGTTAATGTAAGAGAAACAAGTTCATTCTTTACGGTTTCATCTTCTACGAGTCGCTCTATATCGTTGACTGTTTCTTCGATGATTTCATGTGTTGCGCCATTTTGTGTAAGTGGAACTAATGGAAGCAATGCTACAAGTTCTGTACCTTTGAATAACTCGACAGGTATCTCCCACAGTTTTATGTTTGTAAAGTTAAAACGATGAAGTTCTGAACCGTCTATCGGGTGTTCCCGGATGTAAGGCGATGAGGCTGCTATGCCATCTTCTTTTAGGTAGATGACAAAGGATACAACACTGAAGTCAAGAAAGCGAGTTGCTAACACATTGTATTCCCAAACTCGCTTAGCCATATCAGCATCTGCGCGTCTTTGGAATTCGATATGAACGGCAAAATGTTTTCCATTGACTGCTACCTCATGGAGTGCATCCATATCAAGGCTACGATTGAGGTGTGGCGATAGTTCACCGATGTACTGCGCTCCTTCTACTAGCCAAGAGATAAAATGCTGCGGATTGATTTTTATAAGTTGCTTTAAAGTACTGTCCCATTTACCAGCCATTGCAACGCGAACCTCCTACACATGCTGATTGTAGTGTAGCATAGCCTCACTCTACTGTCGAGATATACAAAACCAGTATTTTTTAGCTTTTTTTCAGCATTGCCTGCTATGATTCTTTGTAGGTGAAGAAAATTTTTGTGAAAATAGCAACAAAAGCACGCATAGAGGCGTATTAGTAACGTGAGCATGGGTTGGTGAAACTGCTACTCGTGTCTTGTGGCGTTTTGTGGTACCATAGTAACCTATCATATAGACATGGGTGCTAATACGTCGGGATTGAAATCCTCAAAATCACCTCGTTGGAGAGAAATAGTATGCAGTCAGTACAGGACTTGGCGACCGCGGTACAACGCGTGGTCGCTAACGTTGAACGGGTTATCGTTGGGAAGGCTGACTCCGTAGCGTTCAGCCTGATCGCAGTGATTTGTCATGGACATATTTTAATTGAAGACGTGCCAGGAGTGGGGAAAACTGTTCTCACCAAGGCCATTGCGCGTTCTATTGGGTGTACCTTTAAGCGTATTCAGTTCACACCGGACCTTTTGCCAAGTGACGTGTCGGGTGTCTCCATCTATAATCAAAAAACCGGCAACTTCGAGTTTCGTCCAGGCCCTGTCATGGCCCAGATTGTGCTTGCCGACGAAATCAATCGCGCAACGCCAAAAACGCAATCTGCTCTTTTAGAGGCAATGGAAGAAGCGCAAGTGACAGTGGATGGTGTATCTCATCGTCTTCCTGAACCATTTATGGTGATGGCAACGCAAAATCCAATTGAATACGAAGGCACCTTTCCTCTGCCTGAAGCTCAACTAGATCGCTTTATGATGAATATCAGTCTGGGCTATCCAAAGGCCGCCGACGAAATCAATATTCTTGATAGCCATCAACATCATCATCCGCTTGAAGACCTTGCACAGATTATGACGGCGGATGAACTTGTGCATATCCAGCAACAAATACGAGCTATTCATGTTGATCCATCTATTCGTGAATATATCGTTGCCATTGCTAATGCGACCCGTAACCATCAAAATATCTATCTTGGTGTGAGTCCAAGAGGCTCCTTAGCACTGTTCCGTGCGGCACAAGCACTTGCAGCTATGCGTGGGCGCGGCTATGTCATTCCCGATGACATTAAGCTCTTAGCAAAACCAACCTTAGCTCATCGCATCATTGTAACGCCTGCCGCGCGTGTACGTGCGATTACATCGACAAATATTCTGGAAGAAATCTTACAAAGTATTCCTGTGCCAAACGCATGGGTTGGTGGCGGAAGGGGACGCTAACTATGCGACCCTGGCAAGCAATTTTACTGATTCTCGCTCTAGCCTTTCTCTCGATCAGTAGCGGTTGGAAAGTGCTCTACGTGCTCACCTACGTTATGACGATTCTGTTTGTGCTCTCCTGGTTGTGGGCGCGTTATAGTTTGCGCAAGATGATCTTCCGACGAGGCGTGACAAGCGGACGTATCCAGGTTGGTGAGGTCTTTGATGAGCGGCTTATGCTCGATAACCTGAGCATCTTACCCAAGCTCTGGGTGCAAATTGCCGATGGCTCAAACCTACCAGGACACCGAGCAGGCTATGTTGCCAGTATGGGGGGGCGTAAGCGTGCAATGTGGCGTGCGCGTAGTATTTGTAAGCAACGTGGACGTTTCCAACTCGGTCCAGTCACAGCAACCAGCGGCGACCCTTTCGGTCTCTTTCGACGCCGTATCATGCTCTCGGTGTCGCGCGAATTGATGGTCCTTCCTCGTGTGTTCCCGATTGCCTCGTTCGCGCTTTTCACGGGTGGGCTACCTGGAAGAGGTAGAAATTCACGTCGTGCGTTGCAAGCTACCATTAATGCGACTACAATACGTGAATACGTGAATGGTGATGCACTCAATCGGATACACTGGCGTTCAAGTGCGCATTATAACAAGCTTATGGTGAAGGAATTCGATCTGGACCCTGCCGTCGATGCCTGGATCTTTCTTGATTTACATGGTGCGGTACAAGCAGGCAAGGGTGAACAATCAACAGAGGAATATGGGGTCTCAATTGCCGCAACTGTGGCAAACTACCTGTTGCGCCAGGACCTTTCCGTTGGGATGATTGTGAACGGACGGCAACGCGAATTTCTGAATCTTGATCGCGGAGAACGTCAGATTGAGCGTATGCTAGAACTGCTTGCCGTCGTCAAAGCTGGCTCTGGCCCTGATCTGAAAGAAGCACTTGCCTTGGAAGCGATCCATTTTGGACGGAACACGGTTGCTGTCATTATCACACCATCAAACTCACGTGATTGGCACGAAGGGTTGCGCCATTTGCAACGCCGCGGAGTGAAAGTCGCCATTGTGGGTATGAATGCAACATCATTTGAAAACAAACCCTCCGATGAGGACTCGCTCGCTTTATTAGAGGGTGCCGGAATACCTGTAGTGCGTGTACAATGTGGAGACGACATTGCTCAAGTGCTTGAAAGTGGACCCAATGCACATAGCATGCAACGGAGTTAAGAGCTATGCAAGACACCTCAATCAACAGGTTAGCAAAAATTATTTCCGATAAACCGAAATATAATCCCGATTACAAGAATGTGCCCCAACCACGACATGAGATTCATATAGGCGTAGCAGAAGGTTGGTTTTCGCTGGTTTTGCTTGCCATTGTTGTCTACAGTACTGTATGGTGCGTGCAGGCGGCAGGTTGGGTCGATCACCTCAATATCCTAACTCTGACAACCGCTCTAGGATTGATTATTGGGGTGGTAGCCGCGAAGCAAAAACGCTGGCCTTCACTCGTGGTGCATGTTGTCGCACTTGGCTTTGGTCTCCTTCTCTCTTTCTGGCAAACCGCGGGCGCCTTCTTTCATGGAAGCGCAGGGCTGTTGACGACAAGTATACAACATTGGCTTTCAACAGCCTTTACGAATAACTCTGGAAACGATGACGCAATTTTTCTTTTCTTCATTCTCTCGCTAGGTTTTGTGCTTGCATACACCAGTGCATGGTTAGTCTATCGTACACGCAACCCGTGGCTCATGATTATGGCGAACGCTATCGTGCTCCTTATTAACCTGAGTAGTGTGGACCCTGGTTATATCATTTTTCTCGTCGTATTTCTCATGGCATCACTACTATTGCTCTTGCGCTTTAACTTGTACGAGTCGATGCGCAGATGGCGTCGGCAAGGTTTGCGCTACCCTGACGACATCGGCTGGGATGTGATGCAAGCTGGTGCCCTTATCTCTGTTGGCATCCTCATCTTCTCCTGGTTACTCCCCGGCACCTATACAAACGATACCGCCGCACAGATTTGGAACTCCAGTAGCAATCCATGGCAACAAGCCGAAAATACCTGGAATCGTATCATTTCGTTGAACGGTGGTACTAATCCCTCCAATCATGGCAATTTTAGAGATTCATTGACGCTCGGCGGCAACCCGAATCTCAATCATGATACTGTTCTCACCTTCACGGTACAAGGTGCGACCACTAACGAACCTGTCTATCTTGCGACCTTGAACTATGATACCTACTTGAGAAGTAGCAGTACGTGGACGAATGGCCCAACCGATACACAAGTGGAGAGAGCGAACGATCCCTATCCTGCTAGTGGGTTTGCGATGACTCGTTCAATTACGCAAAAAATAACCATTGTCAGCCCTCTTAATGAAGAGTATCCCTATGTTCTTGGTGCTTCCGACATTACGTCATACAATGCGTCGGCCAACGTCATGCAAAACAAAGCTAATCATTCGGTGGTTGCATGGGTTGGACAAAATGGCGGCTTTGGGGCGGGCGCACACTATACCATTGTGTCTACGGTTTCTGGCGCAGACATACAGACACTGCGAAGTGTTCCTATGCCTGCAAACGCTCCACAACCTGCGCCACCGGAGTATGATGGTCCGCAAGACCCGAATATCTATGACTCAGCTATTGTGAATGCCTATACGAGTTTGCCCACTGGTCTTGATCCTCGTATTCTCGCGAAGACAAAACAAATTATTGCCGATGCTCACGCAACGACGATGTATGATAAGGCTGTTGCCCTTGAGTCGTTTTTCCGCGATAACTATTCGTATAGTACAAACATCCAATTACCGACTGGTCAAGAAGGTGTCTCGTGGTTTCTCTTTGAGAATAGCGACCATAAAGGTTTCTGTAACTACTTTTCTACGTCGATGGTTGTGATGGCGCGTGAACTTGGTATTCCTGCCCGTGTTGTCGCTGGCTATACAAATGGTACGTATGACTCCAAAACACACCAGTATGTCGTGCATGGCACAGATGCTCATAGTTGGGTACAGGTGTACTTTGCTGGCTATGGTTGGATCAACTTTGAGCCATCGGCGAGTTTTGCGACCTTCTTCCGCCCATTGCCTAACCAGTTTGGTGTAAGTGGTAAAAACGGAGGCACAAGCGGAGCTAGTGGTAGTAACTCTGCGATTCCATCCAGTGGACATGGACGAACGTCACGTAATGGCCTTGACGATTCATCAAGTGCTGGCAGCAGCGCGACGACAACACAGGTACAAGTGCGTCAGCAAGTTGGCACTGCGTTAGGCAGTGTTGTATTGCTCTTGCTCTTTGGGGCGTTGCTCTTTCTGCTTTGGTGGCGGCGTCTTTTCCGTCGGTATAGCCTTTCAACGCAACTGTATGGGCGTCTATGTCTACTAGCGAATTGGGCTGGTATATCGCTAAAGCCATCACAAACACCATATGAATATATTCATGGTGTTGCATCTGTCTCTACACCACAAGATACGCTCATTCTGGAACGTCTAGGTGACATTTATGTGCGCGACAAATGGGCTGACCCGGAGAGTTCTGAACACCCGTTGCGTTCTGGCGAAATTCACGAGCTTCCATCCCTGTGGCGGCGTATTCAACCACGTCTCTTTCTCTATGTCCTACGTCATCCGTCCTTCTTGCG
>CAXTWV010000112.1:0-14055 GCA_964248005.1 uncultured Ktedonobacteraceae bacterium
CAGGTTACACAACATCAGTCTGACGTTGGAACCATGATGGGATCACTTCGCCTGTTTGTGTCATAGTGTCCCTCTCTTGGAACGTGATGGATGCCCCTCTCATTCTTGTTTGATCTTCTCCTGCAACAGAGGGATCTTTTCAGGAGTGTTCACTTCCAGTGTACTTACAGCTTCGCTGATATAGGGGCGTAATACTTGCATGTAGAGCATGACGCCCTGCTCGATCATCTCAGACAAGACCAACTCACTGTCTATCTCAAGGAATGGAAGCCAGTAATCACTGATCAACCAGCATAGTCTTGCTAGATTGGTGACAGGTGTGGGTACTTGGAGGGAGCGTGCCATCCCTGGATTCACAAACTGCTGTAAAAGTGCTTCAAGGTTTGCCAGTCGTTCTCGCCGGATCTGCTGGTAGTGTCCTTTGAGTACAGCATCACGCTGGACAAGTGTACTTAACTCGCGATAGAAGAAGCGATAATCCCACAGCAACAAAAAATTCTCGGTAACGATCTGTTTAACATCAGACAATTGGAGTGTATGTTCCATAGGGAAAACATATAACGCTTCCCATTTGACAATCATGCGTTCCAGAATGGCGCGAATGATCTCTTCTTTGTTCCGAAAGTGATAGTAGAGGTTTCCCGGACTCATCTCCAGGGCCTCAGCAACATGATTGGTCGAGACAGCTCCAGTACTCTGTTCGTTGAACAAACGAATGGACATTTCAATAATGCGTTCTCTGGTATTCATTCTATATACTCCTTTCCACTCCGACGCCTGCCCAGAGCGTGCCGAAGACCGTATTGAAGAGAGTCCAACTGTCACACTCCTGTCTAACTTCTCTCAACGAAGTGATAGCTGCTACGCAACATTCGGTTGAGCATGCAGGCGATACCAGTCCAAGGTCTGCCGGACCGCCTCACGATGGGGCGTGGAGATATCACCAAAGGCTTGCACGAACTTGCCGCTGTCCACCACAAAGGGCTTATTGAATTCATAGAGCATCTCAGCGACTTCGCGTAGCAAAGGATTGACCAAGCTCAGTAACCGTATCAAGAGGTCGGGGACAGAACCCATTCTGGGGGGGCAAATGGGCCTCCTCAAAGAAGAGGGTGAGCATCTGACGCGTGGTCAGAGTTGGTGCATTGGGAATATGCCAGCTCTGACCAAGTGCTTCCTCATGTATACCAAGTAGCACCAGCCCTTTCCCGAAATCAGTTACATAGGTATAGGTATGGGCCATATCCAGCTTGCCAAGTACCGACACTCTCTTGCCAGCCAGCAAGGGCGGAATGATACGATCACCAAAGATGCCTTGCGAACCAGCTCCAGGTCCGTAGAAGTCGGAGGCACGACCGGAGGTTGCTCGCACGATACCCGCGCGATGGGCCGCCATCAATTCCTCAGCCATCTTTGCACGCACTTGCCCCTTGCGTGTAGTAGGGTGGAAGGGAAGTGCTTCGGTAATAGAGCCGGAGACAGGGCCGTACATATAGAGGTTTTCGGCTACCACCAACTTCGCATTAACCGCCGCCGCGCCCTGGATTATGGCAGTGTGCATAGGAGGCAAAAGCGACGCCCAGTCGGTATAGGGCGCATTGACACAATTGTAGACGACGGTCGCACCTTGGCATGCCTGTCGTGTACTAGCGGGATCGGCAGCATTGCCTTTCACCACTTCGACGTTCTCCGGTGCTATTGCGATGCCACTACGATTGACCAGTCGAATGCGCTTTCCCAGCCCATGGAGTTCACTCATCACAGCCAAGCCAACGGGTCCAGTACCAAAGACGACATGCAATTCATCGCGGGAAATCATCGTTTTCATTCCTCTCATCAGACGCGCAAGCTATCTCTCGAAAGCTCGAATAACTGGCATCTGGTTACTTCCCAAAGATTAGAGTAATTACTCTAATGAGAATATAGAGCAATTACTCTAATCTGTCAAGTCATTGAGGAGGCATTTATCTGGCTACAAAAGCAGGTGGTAAAGAGAATGAGAGTGCTAGCGCATATTCAGCATCAGCCTACTCGGATTCTCTAACAATGCGACAAGGGTATTCAAAAAGCGCATCGCTAGTTCTCCATCAATGAGTCGATGGTCAGCAGTGAAGGAGAGTGGCAGGATGGGACGGACCTCAACACGATCCTCCACGACCCATGGACGCTTCACAATTCTTCCCAGACCAAGAATACCTGCTTCACCTGGATTAATGATCGGGGTCGTGAAAAAGCCGCCAACGGTCCCGTAGTTGCTGATAGTAAAACTACTCCCTCGTAGTTCTTGCAATTGTAGTTTTCGTTCGCGCCCAGCTTCAGCCAATCGGTGGACCTCTTTTGCGGTCTCAATCACCGTCAGCCGATCAGCCGCACGTAGAACTGGCACAAGTAATCCATCAGGAGTCGCGGTGGCAATACCTATATGGTAGGAATGCTTCAGCACGATCTCTTTGCGCTCATCGTCGATGGTTGCATTGACATACGGATAGAGACGTAAGGCATGAACCAGTGCTTTCACGATAAAAGGCAGATACGACAACTTAACTCCTTGCGCTTCGGCTTCGACCAGAACTGATTGACGAAGTGCGACTAATCCAGTTGCATCAACTTCCACAAGCGAGGTCACTTGTGGAATCGTACTCACCGAGAGAACCATATTTTCGGCGATACGTCGTCGTAATCCACGTAGGGGAATGCGTTCCTCGTCTGGTGTCATCTCAGCCTCGCCAGGGAGAGGAGGAGGAACAACTGCTGTAGGTGACGACATGATGGATGGGGAAGTGGCCTGTGCAGAGGCAGCTACGTTATTGACCGTCTCGAAACCTTGAGGCTTGGCTATGTTATTATCTGATGCTACACCATTAGGTGTCGTTACATGAGTAGCGACTTTTTGTACGTCCTGTGTGCGTACTCGTCCAGCAGGCCCACTACCCTGAATTGTGGCAATATCAATGCCTAAATCACGGGCCATCTTTCGCGCTACAGGAGTGGCAAGCACACGCCTCTGTGGGTCAGTAGTTCCATTTGAGGATAATATTCCAAGTCTAGGTTCTGCTCCAACAAGAGAGTGTGCGACTTGAACAGTACCTACATAGATATCTTCTCTCGTTTCTCGAATACTACTAGCCGCAGAAGACACACGCGTATTTTGGCTCTCCTCACCAATCGTCAATAAGACTGTCTGTACTGGAACGACCTGACCTTCTGTCACGTTGAGTTCGAGCACTGTCCCAGCAACTGGGGAAGGCAGTTCAACCATGGCCTTATCCGTTTGTACCTCGACGACCTCTTGATCTTGCGTCACGATATCGCCCGGTTTCACCAACCAACGCACCAACTCGGCTTCGGTAATACCTTCTCCCAGATCAGGGAGTCGAAATTGTGTCGTCATACCTATCCTCTCAAAGCATTGTCCAGATAGAAATACGAGTAAGAGTGTCAGGAGTTCATGGTCGTTCGTACTGCCTGCACGATGCGCATTGGAGACGGTAAATTGTAATCCTCCAACACAACTGGTGCGATTACATCATACCCGGTGACGCGACCAACTGGTGCCTCTAGTGAGAAGAGCGCACGCTCATTAATGGTTGCGACTATTTCTGCTCCCACACCTGCTGTGCGTGGTGCTTCATGCACGACAACTGCGCGTCCTGTCTTCTCAACCGAATGCACAATCGTTTCCGCATCGAATGGTGAGAGCGTGCGTAGGTCAATTACCTCTACCTCGATAGCTTCATCAGCCAGCGTCTCGGCTGCTTCTAAGGCCAGTGCCACCATCGCGCTCCATGCAATGATTGTGACATCTTTTCCCTCACGCACAATTGCAGCTTTCCCTAGTGGAACTGTGTAATGACCTTCTGGGACCTCCGCCCGTCCTGCTCGATACCCACGAAGTGGTTCCAGAAACACGACCGGGTCTGGGTCCTCAATGGCAGCAAGCAGCAAGCCTTTTGCATCATAGGGAGTCGCGGGAGCTACAACCTTGAGACCCGGTGTATGCACGAAATGTGCTTCTAATGCGTCAGTATGTAACTCAAACGCGCGAGTGCCGCCTCCAAAGGGAGCACGTAGGACCATTGGGCAGGTAAAACGCCCTTGTGAGCGTGAACGGATACGGGCCGCCTGTCCCAGCAATTGCGCAAATGACTGGACCGAGAAGCCAAGGAATTGAATTTCCGCAACAGGATGCATTCCATAAGTAGCTAAGCCGATAGAGGTTCCCACAATACCGGCTTCCGCCAGAGGAGTATCGACAACACGTTCCTCACCAAACCGTTCAATCAATCCATCGGTGGCACGAAAAACGCCCCCATTGCGACCAACATCCTCGCCTAACACCAAAACACGCTCATCCTCCGTCATCGCAACCTTTAAGGCGTCGTTGATGGCTTCTATGACATTGCGTTGGCTCATGGAAATGTGACTCCTTTTTCTGTTGCTTTGAGGTATGCCAACAATTCGTGTTGTTGCTCATCCAGCAATGGAGATGGTGTTGCGTACACGTGCTCGAACATTGACTCTGGTGGTGGCACTGGCTCAGTCAAGGCCGCCGTGACCACTGTAGCAACCTCGACTCGTATTTCCTCTTCAAGAGTTTTCTGCTTCGTCTCATCCCAAAGACCTTCGTGCTCAAGATAAACACGTAAGCGTGTAAGGGGATCACGTGTATCCTGCCATTCAGTCAGTTCAGTTGTTGAACGGTATCGCTTGGGGTCGTCAGCAGTAGAGTGCGGACCAAAGCGGTAAGTAACGGCTTCAATGAATGTTGGACCTTGTCCTGAGCGAGCACGTACCAGTGCCGCGCTTACCTCTCGATACATCGCAAGCACATCATTGCCATCAACCAATCGTCCAGGAACACCATAGGCTGCGGCTTTCTGAGCAAGTGTCTCACTTGCTGTCTGTGATGAGCGAGGCACAGAAATAGCCCAACCATTGTTCTGACAAACTAGTACTACAGGAGCGTGTAAGACACCCGCGAAATTGATAGCCTCGTGAAAAGCACCCTCTGAAGTTGCACCGTCACCGAATAAGGTGAGTGTCGCGGCACTTGCCTTACGCAATTTCATACCCCATGCAACACCCACTGCATGAGGTATTTGTTCCGCGATCCCAATTTGCAGTCCAAATACGTTGACATCTGACGGCACTACGCCAGCCTTTGGATGTCCACGAAAAAAGAGGGGAACATGTTCGGCGGGAAGCTTATGCACAATACTTGCAAGGCCATCGCGATAGGAACCAAAGAGCCAATCCTCTTGTTGAAGCGCGAGACTACTACCAACTTGAGCCGCTTCCTGACCTGCGATAGGAGCATAGGTAAAGAGGCGACCTTGCCGCTGAAGGTTGATAAGCCGTGTATCAAAAATGCGACCAAAGGTCATCCAGCGATACATCGTCCGCAAAAGGTCTGTACTCTCTTCGACCTGTTCGCCTGGACGGACTGAGCCATCAGGGGCCAATACGCTGATCGGATTTGGGGGTCTAACACCTTGCTCCTGCATCATGCTCGTCATAACAATTTGCTCCTCGATGAACGTTCGTAACTGAATGTTATAGGATGGAAATAAGCTTCTATTTTGAATGACTGGTAGAATAGTACAAGATGTACAAAAAAATGTCAAGCTCTCTTCCCTTTCTGTTAACTGTGTGGTAGAATTTTGCAAAAGAGGGCCTTTGCTAGCAGAAAAGAGACTATAAAATTATGAATCAACCAGTAGAAATCGTTCAGGACGGAAGAAAAAAGTCCGAGAAAATGGTAAAGGAAAAGCGTGTGCGTTTGACACAAAAAGCTATTGTCACGGCAGCAGCAACGCTCTTCGCGGAGAGAGGATTTGGTTCTACGAGCCTTGACGATATCGCGGAAGTGCTGGGTGTGACCAAAGGGGCACTCTATTATCATGTAAAAAACAAGGAAGAGATTCTACGCTTGATTTACTTAAGTGTGCTCAATGTCGCCGAAGAGCCTCTACGACGTATCGTAGAATCCAATCTTCCTTCGACCGAGAAATTGCATAAGGCCATAGAACATCACATAGAGGTCTCAACTGACCGCTCACCTGCAATCACTGTTTTTTATCGTGAACATCCCCACCTCACAGGTCCATTTGCGAAAGAGATTACGTTGCGGCAGAAAGATTACGAGCGGTACTTTGAAACGATTATTGAGGATGGACTTGCAACGGGTGCGTTCAAAGCGGGTAGCGATCCAAAGATCATTATGTTCGGTATTTTGGGTATGTGCCATTGGATAGCACAATGGTATAAGCCATCTGGACAGTATACACCACAACAAATTGCCTCAATGTTCACAAACATGATAGAAAATGGGTTAGTTCCGTCTCCCTGTTAGAGGTTTTCTACTAGTCGGTCAAAAATATGGGAAAAGCATTGACTTTTGCACTCTTTTTGGGTACAATTATACCAATCGTTCAAAAAAGATGATTTGGTTTTCTTATCTTGCAACTAGATAGGCCCTTGCCTAAAGGAGTATTTCATGGCAATCGAACTTGAAGAGGCACATGCAGAGCAACAGCGCATCGAGCAATTTCGCGACTACGTGAAAAATGGCGGGAAGGTCGAAACCACCGACTGGATGCCTGATGAGTATCGCAAATCATTGCTTCGCTTCATCGAAATGCATGCAAACTCCGAACTCATGGGTGTCTTGCCAGAGCGTGACTGGATTATGCGTGCGCCCACTATTCATCGCAAACTTGCCTTAACCGCGAAGATTCAAGATGAAGCTGGACATGCTGAACTACTCTATCGTCTTGTTGAAGACCTCGGCAAGTCACGCAGTGCCTGTCTCGATGACCTCGTTGCTGGCAAGGGCAAATTTCACAACACCTTTCACTATGCCACTCACACATGGGCCGATGTCGGCATGATTGCCTGGCTTGTAGATGCGGCTGCAATCGTCTCACAACATGCTCTACGTGATTGCAGTTATGCACCCTACGCACGTACTATGCAGAAGATTTGCTGGGAAGAGTCGTTCCACATGATGCATGGACGCGATATCATCATCACGATGATGAATGGAACGGCACAACAGCAACAGATGGCACAAGAGGCATTGAACCGTTGGTGGCCTGCCTTGATGGTGTTCCACGGCCCTGATACCCCTGCCGAAAAAGATAAAGACATTCAATGGGCGATTAAGACGAAGACAAACGAGGAATTGCGCCAGGAGTTTTTGAATACACAGGTTCCACGTCTCCGTGAGATTGGGCTAGTCATTCCTGATCCAGAGTTGCGCTATGATGAAGAAAAAGGACGGTGGGTCTATAGCGAACCACAATGGGCAGACCTACGCGCCATTTCTCGCAATCAGGGACCAGCGTCCGCGGAACGCATTGGCTTCCGCCGCATGACCTATGAAGAAGGCGAATGGGTTCGTAACCTGATGCTTAGTCGTCGCTCTATAGCGAAAGCGGACTAAGATGAATACGACTGACGAGGGAGAAGTCTTTGAGGTGTTTCAGCAAGACTCAAAGGACCCAGTTCCTCATCATGGTGGGAACTTACGCGCATCTGATACCGAGCTAGCTCTGCACTATGCCAAAGAGTTCTATGGACGACGCCAAGAGAGTCAGAGGCTATGGATTATTCCACGTTCCGCTCTCATGGAGATCAGTGATCTTGCTCATCCAACCGCATCATTACATACTTTGACAAATGAAAATATGACGCAAGAGGAAGTCAATCAATCCTTTGCGGTCTTTGGTCAGAAGCAAGCAGGAAAGGCTCTGATATGGATACAGGATATGCAGGAGATGAGTTCGCTTATTGCTGCCGAAGCCGCGACACAGATTGCTCAAGAGAGTACCGTTCGCTATCTACGGCTCTGGTTTTGTCCACGTGTAGCTATTCTTGAACTGACGGACCCAGACCTCTTGCAACCTCCGCTTGACCGCTCCTATCGTCGTCTGGATGGATATAATATTCGCGAGAAGCTGCGGGTTGCTCGTCAACGCGTGCAGGCGCAAGGAGAAAAGAAACATGAGTGAGATTGCAGGGCCAAACGATGTTCCATCTGACCTTAAACAGCCATTAGTAGACTTCCTGCTCAGTCTCGCAGATGACGAGTTTATTCTCGGTTACTGGGATTCTGAGTGGACAGGCGTTGCTCCTATGCTCGAAGAGGATGTGGCATGTAGTTCAATCGCACAGGATGAGATTGGTCATGCTCGCCTCTTTTATCAACAAGTCGAGGCGCTGACAGGAACACCTGTAGATCGTCTTGCCTATGGTCGCCAGCCAAACGAGTATCGTCAGGTACAACTCGTTGATTACTCACGCGGGGATTGGGCCTTTACTATTGCACGTCAATTTCTCTATGATACTGCTGATCAGTTTCGTTTAGCTTCACTTCGCTCTTCAGCATATATTCCATTAACGCAGGATATTGTTAAGATTGAGCGTGAAGAGGTCTATCACCAGATGCACGTACATGTCTGGCTTGAACGACTTGCCAACAGCACTCCCGAAGGCCGTCAGCGTCTTGAGCAAGCCCTGGAACGCTTATGGCCCGATGCGCTGGGAATGTTTGAGAAGTTTCCAGAAGAAGCCGTACTGTTGCGTTCAGGTATTCTCACTATGCCTTCTAAACAGGTACAGCAAGAATGGTTGTCCTCTATCGCTCCAGTCTTTGAGCGTCTGCATCTCCCTTTTCCTGCTCAGGGTCCGGCAACACTCGCGCTGCGAGTGGGGGGTCGTACTGGACAGCATAGCGAGGATTTCCGCGCACTCTGGAATGAGATGACGATGGTATATCGTCTGGAACCACAGGCACAATGGTAAGTGCCGAAAGAAGGATACGATGTCAGATGAAGTCTCTACATTACTACTTGACGAACAGAGCGTATGGGAAGCGTTGAAAGATGTTCCCGATCCAGAACTTCCAGCAATCTCTGTTGTCGATATGGGCATTGTGCGGCATATCCAGATTGATACAGCAACATCTTCTATACAAGTAGATATCACTCCCACCTTTGCAGGTTGTCCTGCTCTCTCGCAAATACGTTCAGGCATTCATGAACGTCTATTGCAACTTGCCTCACATGTGGAAGTGAATGTGACTATGAAGCAAGCTTGGACAAGTGATCTGTTAAGTGAAGAGGCAAGGAAGAAATTGCATGCTGTAGGTATTGCTCCACCACCAAAAGTTGGTAGTGGACGCGCCTTACCCATGCTGATGAGTCGTCCTTTGACTTGCCCGTATTGTGGCTCACAGCAGACAACACTTGAAAATGTCTTTGGCCCAACACCATGTCGAGCTATCGTGTATTGTGCTAACTGCCATCAGCCATTCGAGCAATTCAAGCCAATTTAGCTATTCAAATTGTACCGTCCAAAAAACTTTAGGACCTTTCTGGTAACGGCTTTTGCCCCACGAGTTGTGTCCCAAGCGCAGTTGACTTTGGGGTCTGTGGTGCAATGGAACAAAAAAGTGGTTTAGGGGAAAGCGGCAAAAAGAGCAAAAGGTGCATTTTCACTTTCTGCTCTTCCATGCAATGAAAATTTTTTACGGCTCTTCGTCGGGTTGATCTAGCGTTCGTAACGGACGATGTTGACCTGTAGAAAGACTCTCAGGTAAATTGAAGTGGTACGTACCTGAGAAGTTTATGTGTTGGGAAACTAATGGGGAGAGCCGAGCGATGTCAGTGTCCAATACGTCTTTGCCCGCTCCACGTAGGGCTTCTAAGGCATCTTGCATGTACGTGGTATTCCAAAGAATAACTGCATTGAGGACCAGTCCTAATGCCCCCAATTGATCCTCTTGTCCTTCCCGATACCTCTGGCGAAGCTCTCCACGCTGTCCGTGAAAGATCACGCGCTACTGCATGGCGTCCTTCCCCTCGATTCAGTTGCGTCAAAATCCAGCGTCGGTAGTTGTCATCGTCAATATAACTGAGCAGGTAGAGCGTTTTCGCAATACGCCCAACTTCACCAATCGCACGAGCGAGAGCTGAGGGGCGACCTCCTGCTTGTAACGTTCGCATGACAAATGTATGTTTTCATTCCTTCGCCAATGTGTCAGCAGAATATCCGTTAGCAGAGTAGCACCGCTCCAAAATCTCTATGCAACTACATTGTTATGTTACATTGGAACGCACATCCACAGCAAACGTCATCGCCTCGCTGTAGCACGCGTCCAGGCCCACCCCTCTTCTTTTGTGGTCTTGCTCCTGCGCTTTCATCCTCCGACTCCCAAATCTCCTTCCCTGGCTCCCATCCTTGCTCCCCCTGCGGTGCTCTTGTCTGGCTCTTCGCGTCCTTCCGCTTCTCATCCCTGGAAACCAACTCCTGCGTGTCGTCCCAAACTCTCTGCAAAAAATTGACGCGCACCCAAGACGTTCAAACTCATTGCAGGTATCCCTTTCTTTCTGCTATACTAGCACGGGACGATGAAGGAGTGCCGACGAGAGGCACGCAAGAAATCACAAGTTTCCTGCTCGGACTCACGGGGACACCCGTGGTGCCACTCAGCTCTGCTGGACGTGCCGGGATCAGCTTGAAACACGGACTTGGCAGTACCAATTTCCAATGATCTCATCTCGTGGTCGCTCCCTCTATTCTACCCAATTTTCATGCTCTTCTCTGACACCAGGTGTCATGATGCTTGATACTACATGAAATAGCGTCACCTCTATTTGATTGAAAGGAATGTACCATGAACAAAAACATGGACTTCAACATGATCGGAGCATCCACCGAAATCGAAAACCTGAGCACTGATATCATCGGGCCAGAGGTGCGTGTTGAGACAGGTATTGTACGCGGCATCCCTCGCGATGAACATGGAGTGCTGGCATTCAAGGGCATTCCCTATGCAGCCCCGCCCGTTGGCGACCTGCGCTGGCGGGCACCGCAACCATCGCCTGTATGGACTGGCATGCGCGATGCGACGCAATTCGGTGCCCGCTGCTGGTCGGCATGGGAGGATGATCCGACACCACGGCCCCCACAGAGCGAGGATTGTCTGAGCCTTAACATCTGGACCACGGCGCAGCACTTGGATGAGAGGCGACCTGTAATGGTGTGGATTCATGGTGGCGGTTTTGAGTTCGGCACCTCGGCTGATCCCAGCTCTAATGGATCGCGGATAGCTCAGAAAGGCGTCGTTCTCGTAAGCTTCAATTATCGGGTGGGCGTGCTAGGCTTCATGGCCCACCCAGAACTTGATCAGGAGGGACCTTCAGGGAATTATGGCCTACAGGACCAGCTCGCGGCACTACGCTGGGTTCAGACCAACATCGCACACTTCGGCGGAAATCCGGACAATGTCACGGTTTTCGGCGAATCGGCGGGTGCGCATGCTATCGGTATTCTGATGGCTTCGCCGCTCGCGAAGGGATTAATGAACAAGGCAATCGGTCAAAGTGGTGCTTTTTGGGACAGCCCATATGGTTCATTGGAAACCTTCGACGAGGCCCATACGCGTGGCGTGAAGTTTGCCACGCGTATGGGCGCACCATCGATAGCTGCGCTGCGTGCGATGCCCGCTGAACAACTGAACGCGGCGGCACCGTGGAATTTTACCACGCATCCGGGAACGACGGCCTTCTCGCCGAATATCGACCGCTTTGTGGTACCTGAGGTGGCAGCGACGCGCTACCTGCACGATGAGCAACTGCATATCCCGCTCCTGGCCGGATGGAATGAGGTGGAACAATGGCCGTTTCGCGCTTTTGCCTTGCCGCACCAGACGGCGCAGGACTTCCGCCAATCCGCCGAACGCATGTTTGGAAGAGACAGGCTCACCGAGTTCCTCCAACTGTACCCAGCCGAGAGCGATGCCCAGGCAAAGGAGTCGGCTGAAGCCCTGGTTGGGGATCTGGCCATCAGTGAGCAGACTTGGCAGTGGCTGGAACTGCAGCAACGCAACGGTGGCGTATCGGTCTACGGGTATACATTCACCTATACGTCGCCGTATGTCCCAATTGCGTCGCACCTTGTCGATGTACCATTCGTCTTCGGGACACTAACGCCGCAATTCCTTGTAGGTGGTGTGGCTCCTCCATCGGATGCTGATCGTGCCCTTTCCGAAACGATGATGTCCTATTGGGTGAACTTCGCCACACACGGGAACCCGAACGGTTCGGGCCTGCCGCATTGGCCGACCTACGGCAACGAAGGTATGATTCAGAATCTGGGGAAGACAGTGGAGTCACAAAGGAATGTGCAGGCGACGCGCTTTCGCTTTCTCGCAAGCTACCGAACAGATGGCATATTTCCGACCGACTGGCGTGCGTGATGAAACCGATGAAGGCACGGGTCGCATTGGCCTATTAGTGTCTTCCTGACGAAAAAGTACGATGTCCCATAGAACTACACATGAGTTTCAAGTGAAGTGGCTCTAGAGATCGTTGGATGTATCTCGATATCTTTCACGTTCTTTGCCATGAACAAAAGAACCGTTGGAGACAGTGCTAGAGAAACAAACGTTCTCTGGGAAGAAGAACCTTGTTCTACGTGTAGAAAAGAAGAGATAGGGCAAGCTCAGCCTCACTTATATGGTACGTCGTACTTTTTCGTCAGGAAGACACTGATAGGCCAGTACGAGAAGCGGCGGCATGGCGTGCCATCTGTTTCAATCGTCCAGCGGGAACAAAAGAGAGGTCAAGCTGTGAAACACCAATCGCTCGAGTATCGGTCAGTCGTCCGAGTGCTTTGATGAGTCCAGGTCCACTCATATGTGTTGGAGCACGACGAAGCCGATCTAATGGAGATTGCCTACTCTCCTCGGCTGTGTGTAACAGGTCTTCCAGGAAAAAACGTTGTGAGGCAGTGGGAAGACGGGCAAGTTCCTGCCAAAGGCGATTGGCCGCACGATCTCGAATGAAACCCGCAGAGAGGCGAATGTCTGAGTTTCCACTGTCCCTCTCTCTTGTGTATACTGTAACCAGTATGTAATAAAAACCACTTCTTGCCCAGTTATTCTATCCGAAAACGCACAAAAGTACTCGTGAGTTTCTTTGCGAAAAAGGGGTAACAAAAACGTTCGTTGTAGAAAAGTGTAAAAGGGATGGCACTATGAGAGATTATTCCTCTCTTTATTTCAAATACCCGCGTCATCGACCCGCGTGAGAAGCGACTTCAGAGCTTATCGTTGTTTCTCGGTCCGCTAACACTCGACCCCCTAAACTAGCCTATCAATGTCTTCCTGACGAAAAAGGTCGGGTAAGAGGCCGGGTCCTGATTGCTCAGGAGCACCAACCCCTCCCCGCCGAACCGAGACTTGCACGTTTCCGTGCATCCGGCTCTCCAAAAGGCGTTTTATGTGACACATGACAGAGAGTGTGGCTTTCACTCTCATAATCGTGCAAGTTACAGATAGTTAGTGGCCCAATTACGCTCATCCGCCTCAAAATTTGACGTGCCAGGGATCATGATGGCAACTTGGCACGTTGGAGCATCATGAGTAGCTCCATGCCAGTGCCAGACGTTCGCAGGGATTGTGATGACTTCGCCTGCTGAGAGGATATATTTCTCGGTCTCCGTCGCCACCATAGTCCTGCCTGAAAGAACGAGCAGAGTTTGGTCGTGTTCATGAGTGTGAGGACGGTTCCGCGAACCCGCTTCAAAAAAGACCACCATCATGCCAACGTCACTTGTATGCCCTGGAAACTCGATACGCTGCTGACGAGCTACGCCCTCAACATAGCGAGCGAGAAACATATCCTGTATCGCAGCATGTTCCTCTATTTTGATGGGCTTTGGCAGTTCATTCATCTCTTCAATCTCCTTCACGTCTCTTCGCAAAGACGCTTTGTAATGAAAACTCACAATACCGAAAAATGCACTCTCTGTAAGTAGAGGTAGGACTAGGATCACTGCAAAAATCTATCAGAGCACGTTTTTGTTCTAATAAACCGCTAAGTAGGGCACCTGAGCATGAGAGATACAGTGCATAACAAGCTTCTCATTGTTTCCATTCACGCTTTAGGAATTTCAGGACAGAGCCTATGGATCGATGCAAGCATGAAATTCCTTTGCTTTTCTCTCTTTCTACCATCACTATTCCGATGAGGACTCGTAAGCTTTGTT
>CAXTWV010000113.1:0-14040 GCA_964248005.1 uncultured Ktedonobacteraceae bacterium
CGCTCTGGGGATCAGAAAAGAGCAGATCGACAAGCGGCAAGCTTGGCAGAATTATATTGAATCGCACTTCAATACCGTCCGAAAAATGGTAGACGCCAAGTTCGCGCGAGCGACCAGTTGGGAAGAGATGATTTCCGTTCGCCGCTCCTGGATGCGTGATTACAATACACAACGACACTTCGCGCACGAAAAGCGCGAGGATGGATGTCACAGCCCCGCACACGTCTTAGGTGAGCAGAAAGGAATTATGTATCCCGAATCGGTCCTCAATCGCATTTTATTTGCGACTCGGTACACGCGTCATCTCAACCGATTCGGGTATGTGCGTGTTCAAGGTTGGAAACTCTACGGGGAAGCAGGTCTCTCCGGCTCTCCTGTGACGGTTTGGGTCTATGATGGCTCGATCACCGTGGAATATCAGACCGTCACCCTCTCCCGCGTACCGTGTTGAGTTAGAAGAAGACCGAAAGCAGCTCAAACAGGTAAGCTCACCCCACTTGGCAACAACTCCATTCCGCTCGCCTCAACTCACCTTGCTCGATGTGGGTCCTGATGAGTGGCGTCTCTACTGGCGGGCACCCTTATACCAGTCCAGGAGAAGGGTTCGTCCTATTGAAGGCATCGTTCAGTTGCCCTTATTTGAGCCGCCAACAGTCGCTCTGGCTGCTGGTGCAGAGAAAGAGCACATTGTGGAGCCAGAGCAGCGCCGCCTCTCTCTTATTCGGGAGAAACGCGACTAACATTGGAAATACAACTTTGCTCTTTGTTGAGATACGCGCCTTTCTTCCTTTAAGCCCCGGCTTGTGCTCTCCACGTCGTGGTGAAACACTCTTGAAAGCCAAGCAGAGTCATGTGCGTAGTATTGGAGCAGAAAGTCCTGTTAGCACCTACTTGCGCTCATACGAAAGAATGCAGTATTCATCCCGTTCTTCTTTGATTTTCTTGTTCTCATCGAGCAGGTAGAGAATAGCTCTCGCCATGGTTACCATCGTCCCACCAGAACCCATGCCTATTCTAAAAGTTATCACAACGAGTGCGTTACGTTCATCGCCAGTTGCCGATATTTCACAAACACTTCCGATTTCGATGAGTTGTGCAGCTTTTATCTTGGGTTCCATGTATCTATCGATACCTGTCAGTTCCACACTAAGCTTACCGGGCTGCGTAGTTGTTACCACAGTGTGTACATTTGGTGCGAGTAGCTCTCTTGTCTTCTCCCAATCATGGTGACTCCATGCTTCAATGTGAGCGCGGGCAATGGCGACCGCTGGGGCATCTTGTTGTGTCATGATTTTACCTCCTTTCCGATTTATCCGCTTATGCAGGACAGAAATTTCTGTCCTGCATAAGCGGATAAATGAGTTTTACATGGTCATTTCTTTAAGAATATCGTGTGTCCAGCCATATTTCAACCCCGGCGATTTTTGGGCCATTTCCACCGCTTGATCAAGAGATTCAGCCTCAAAAACCAACATTCCTTCGACTTCGCCTTTATATTCCTCAGTGCTTTCCGAAGTGACGCTTTTGCCACCGCTAACAGGCAATGCTGTGCTGGCTTTGAGCAGCGACCACCATTCCATCAAATCTTTCACATTCTGCTCTCTTTCATTCTCAGGAACTTCGCGGCCGCTCGTATGACGTGATAGTAAAAGAAATTTCATACTGTCAGTTCACCTTCTTTATTCAGGGCAAATATGCAGGGTTGAGGGCAAAAAGTGACCGCTTTTCAAGTTCTTTACCTCGACGCGGACAGACATTTCGCCATCTTTGAGGAACGGATCATTCATCTGCGTGGTTTAGACCTCAGAAAGTCCTATTAGCCCCTATTTGCGCTATTGTGAAAGAATGCAGAATTCATCCCGTTCTTCTATGATTTTCTTATTCTCATCGAGCAAGTAGAGACTCGCTCTCGCTAAGGTCACCATCGTCCCATCAGGACCCAAACCAATCCTCAGTGTTTCCAGAACGAGTGCGTTGCTTTCATCACCAATTGCAGAGATCACTTGAACGCTTCCGGGTTCGATGACTTGCACCGTTTGTATCAAGCGTTCCATGTAATTGTCGATGCCTGAAGCTTCTCCGCTCGGTAACATGGGCTGCGTAGATGTTGCCACAACGTGTACATTTGGGGCGACGAGGTCTCTTGTCTTCTCCCAATCCTGATGACTCCAAGCGTTGATATGGGTGCGTGCTATGGTAACGGCTACCGAGTCTTGCATATTCATCGTTTTTCCTCCAACTAACGTACATTACAGAATACGGTATCGTACTTTTGACACTGATTCGTGCCGTAGTATTTGGGTTGCCCAGCCTGAGAAGCTGACAGGTACGACACCGAATTTTTTCATTGAGAGCTTTCTTCTCGACGAAGCGTCTCAGCAAGGTGTTTGATCTTTTGTAGCCGTTCATCCCAGAGCGTTGCAGCCCGTGAGAGTTCCTGGGCTGCAACACTAAGACCTTCTGGCTCAACGCGAAAACGTACCTCTTTGCCCGTTTTGCGCTCTTTGACGAGACCTGCCCTTTTCAGAACAGTGATGTGTTTCCTCACCGCTTGGCGGCTAAATGGCACTTCATCCGCTAGCCTGCTTGCGGTTGCTTCCCCTTTGAGAAGCAAAACCTCGATGAGTTTCCGTCGGCTTGGTTCAGCAATGGCAAACCAGAGCGTGTCATTAAAAGATGTAATTGATGCCATACCTACGCCTTTGTTGGGATGTTCTGAGCACATCGCTGCAAGCTAGATAGAAAGTCACCCCAGCCAGGGGTATGCTTGGCAATCAGATTGGCCTTCTGTTCTGCGGGTATCTCAAGTTTCTCGAAACCGCTTTCTGTGAAGCGTACCTTTGTCTCTGCACCATCCTCTGTCAGCCTGAACTCAACCAGGGTTTGCTGATGGGTCAGTTTGGTTTCTTCATCGGGTGCAACCCACAGAAACGAGAACAGATGCGGCTTCTTTACCTCTACAATTTCCAGAGGGGCTTCAACGTCCTCGCCCCAAGTCAGTTTGCCCTTTCCTCCTGGTCGCACGTCTATTTCTACCTGACTCCCAAACCACTGGCTCATGTATTCAGGTTGTGTGATGACTTGCCAGACGGTTGCTATCGGTGCCTGAATGCTGATTTCTCGCTCAATCGTATCGGTCATAGAAATACTCCTGACTTTCTGTAACACAACTCACTCTTCTAGAGCAGAATACAAACGTGCAACAAAATGTTGCACGTTTGTATTTTACTGAGAAAAAAGAACGTTGTCAAGGACCTATTTACTCTCTTCTCTGCTGAGACCCTAGATGTGAAGTGGTTTGCTCAAATCAATGTGTCCAGTGTTCATATTGGAAGGCAAGTGCTTATTGGAGGGCCAACCCTGCTTCCTTAGTGGGACATGTACCACAAAAGTAGGATAGAGCTACATCGTGAGGCATTTACCAGTAGACCAAGATACATGTAAAAATCTATCACTAAGAGTGTTTTTTACATGTATCCTAGCTTACCTCTTCGAGATCGCATGCACCGGTTGGACACAGTCTCGGCCTTTCAATGGTGACACTTTCGACAGGGCACCAGCTTGCTCCCCATCCGCGAAGGAGAGCTTGCAAGTGCCCCTTCTTACTCTTTCTCACGGCCATCACTTGCGCCATGCCCCATATCACTCGTGTACAGGGATGGTGCGATTGTTCCCAGAGAGCCGCCTTGATCTCTTCAAGATCGGTCGATTGCATCGCTCCCTCCTTCTGCGTACTGGGCAGACGCCGGTAGTGCGAGCGTAAACAGAGGGGGATATGGAGTTGGTGGACGAAAGAAGGTGTAGAGATCGACCAAGAGGTCGGTGGCAAGTTCGAGCGCACACGCGATATGGTAGACGGTCTGTCCCGAATCATCACTCATGACGAGTGGGTAGGCGGCATATGCTTCACCACAGTACGGGCAGCAGTGGTCTAGGCTTGTTCTGCCTGACCGCGTGAGGTGATCATCGTTGACGATGAGCATGATGGTTTCCTTTCTCACGAGTCTCCTATCTGTCGGAGATGCTCCGCGAGAAAAGTATACCTATCTTGCCCGGCGCGGCTCCTCACTCAAATGGGGTGTTTTTCCGCAAGTGTCGAGTGCCCAAATATGTACCCCCCTCATGAGCAAGTATGTCCGCGATGATCGACCAGAGTTTCTGAGGATGCTGGACATGGCGCGACCAGGGGATGTGATTGTCGTCTGGCGATTAGATCGCCTGGGTCGTTCCCTGCGTCATCTCATCGAGACGGTCACGCAGATGAGTGAGCGCGGCATTGAACTCCACAGTCTCAAGGAGAATATTGACACCACCACTCCAACAGGCAAGCTCATGTTTCATATTGTGGGGGCAATGGCAGAATTTGAACGTGATATCATTCGTGAGCGCACCGCCGCCGGACTGGAAGCCGCTCGTGTGCGAGGCCGAAAGGGTGGTCGGCCCAAAGCGACGGAGACCATCAAGCCACGTAACCTGGCTTTAGCGAAAGCTCTGTATGCAGCCAAAGAGAAAAGTATCGCCGAGATCATGGAGCAAACGGGCTTTAAGAGCCGTGCGACATTCTATAAATATGTCGTGAATGAGGAAAAGTGACGCAGCATGAGGTAACGTTGTGAGCAAGTAATAAAATGAACGCTCACAACGAACTCTACTGCCATAGGCCTAACGGTGTGATTCTGACGAAAGGATACGACGTACCATATAACTAGAGATCTATGGTACGTTTTACACTCATTGGCAGAGAACCAAATTTATCAGTGAGCTTGTAGAGCCTACTGATTGTATGGCTTGCGTTCGCATGATCTGCAATGAATGAGCACAAAATTCCTCGTTATATGGTACGTCGTATCTTTTCGACGTTTTCACACCGATAGGCCCACGTCGACACAGAGACGGTCATAAGGGCTTAGTTGTTGCATGCACTGTGACGGGTAGCGTCTTTAAACTCCTGATGAGGTTGTTCAACTTGCGGGTACTTGCACCAAGTTCGAACCGCTCGACACGTCGTGCCAAGGCACTCAAGACCGCCTGACCCTCTAACCGTGCCAGGCTCATGCCTGCACATAGGTGGATCCCGTAGCTAAAGCCAAGATGCCCGGACGTGTTGCGTGTCACATCGAAGGTGTCGGCATGCTCCCACTTGCGCTCATCCCGGTTAGCAGATGCGAACAGGACGACGACACGCGATCCCGCTGGAATGGAGACTCCCTCCACGTCGTAGTCGCTTGTTGCGAGGCGACTGAAGCTCTGGATCGGAGACTCCAAACGGAGAACTTCCTCAAAGGCGTTTGGGATGAGGGAGGGGTTCTCGCGCACCGAATCCCACTGATCGGGATAGCGGCCAAACAACCAGATGGCACTGCCAACCGCACTAATCGTGGTGTCCAATGACGGCCCCAGGTAATCCAAAAGCAGGGCAGGACATTGTGCTGCCGTGATCCGACCGTCTCTTTGGGCCTCAAGGACGCCTGCTCCAAAGCTTCCTGGTCGAAGGGTGCCTGATGCCGTGATCTGCATCGCATAGCCAATGAGGTCAGGTATCTTCGGTAGCGCATGCGTGCAGCGCTCATTCAGTGGACCCATCGCGTTGAACACTGCCTCTGCCCAAGCTAGGAGGTGCTCACGCCCTTCTTGTGGCAACCCGATGAAGTCGGGGATAATGGATTGAGGAAGCACTTGCGCCAGGTCTTCGACCGCATCGAACGTTCGCTGCGCCACCAACCGTTCGACAAGCTCTTCGGCTCGGCTCTCAATCATCTCCTTAGTGGGGCGTAGGGCCTGCGACGTCATACTGGAGCCAACCACGTTGCGCAGGTGGTCATGAAGAGGCGGATCAGAAGCGAGTGTCGTTCCTTGCTGCGCGGTGTTGGCGATGTCGTTGAGTGCGACCCCCGAGGCTGACGAGAACGTCTTCCAGTCTCTGAGCACGGCACGCGCAGCATCGTAGCGGGCGACAACCCATGTGTTGTGTCGCTCAAGCCAGACCGCTGGCCCTGCGTCACGAAGGCGTCGATAGTGCTCGTATGGCTCGGTGAGCACGTCGTCGCTGTACAAATCGAGATCTGATGTCGGAATGAACGTTGCCATGGTCCTCTTTCCTCTCTTGCGGATGAACGAACTGATCTCCTGGCGCAATGTTGCGTACCAGGGTTGGAATGTAGCTTGTCACTACACATACAGCATCTACAGTATTTCCCCGGCGTCCAACGCAGACAGTTCTTCTTCTCTGCGTTGGGCGACCATCACTTCTCATGAGGGTCGGCTTGATGACAGCAACGTTTTCTACAGAGGAGCACGAGGGTCATCAAGCGGGACAGGTAGATCTATCGGACCCGAAGGTGGAAATTCACCCGCGTAGGCACGACGATGGATGTCTGCGAACGAGGCACCTGTCTTACGAGCAGCAACAATCTGATCGGGGTCCACAAACGTGCCTATTGGGTCCGCTGCGAAGTTGGGCGAGGTACGCATCCACTCTTGCGACTGCGCCCAGTCCCCAAAGTTGTCAACCTGGAGCTCTACAGCATTCCCATCGGGATCGATGTAGTAGAACGAGAGCGTCATGCCATGATCCAGGCACACATATGGCATGATCCCCAGTGCCTTTAAGCGCGTGTAGGCATTCAGTAAATCGTCAAACGTTGCGTACTCAAACGCGAGATGATGAATGCCCGTATGAACTATTTTGTCTGGGTCATCACTCATCTTGGATGATGCGAGGAGTGCCAGGCGATGGTTTGCTGCGTCATTGGTCAACCAAGCACCGCCTGGAAACTGAAAGACTGTGGTGAGACCAACAACGGTGGCGTACCAGTCAATCATCTCCTGCATGTGAATCGTCTTGAGATTGACATGATGCAAAACGGGTAACGCAACAGTGCTCTCTTCAAATCCTTGTGACATTGATTTCCTCCTTGTCGTTTATGATATGGTGTTGCTGAAACAGGATACATTTCTCCAATGCATCCCACCTCATCCTCAAAAGAACACAGTAGTCGCTTTTTTACACGCGTTAGCTTCTTTGTCCATTCGTCTGAGCTTCCTGCCTTCTCCGCGTTTGCCTCTTGGATGGGAGTGCCTCGGGAAGAGGGGTGTCAGATCTGACGATCTGCAAAGCCATGCGTACTGCGACAGGATCAAATTCTGGTGCCATCTGTCCCAGCACAGTCAGGGCAGTGCGAGCGTAGTGCTGCGTTAGGAAATATGCTGCAAGATCAGCTTTTCCCTGGGTCCACGCGCTGGCAATGGCGCGATGTTCGGCGGCGATGACTTCTGCTGACCGCGTTGGTTGGTGGCTACTCATGAGATGGTAGTACAGACGCCGATAATATTCGCACTGGTTGGCATAGCTCGCGATTCTCTGACGCATCGAGTCCTCGGCGTGAAGCACCAGAAGACGATGGAAACGACGGTGTGGCCCCTCCCAGGCATCCAGGTCTCTATGAGCTGCCGCTTCATCGAGTTCAGTAAGCGTTTGCTCCAGAGCGTGTACGTCTGACTGGTCGATGCGCGGAACCGTCAATCGAAGACTCAAGGCTTCCAACAGAATGCGACTGGCGTAGAGAGTGTCGACGATGGCTGGATCAAAGGAAGGGACTCGCGCACGTTGATTGTGTTCTGCCTCAATCAGTCCTTCTTGCTGCAGCATACGTAGTGTTTCTCGCAGCGGAATGCGGCTGACCCCCAGCGACTCGGCCAGCTTGACCTGGGAAAGCATCGAGCCGGGAGGGAACACGCCGTCAAGAATCATGGTGCGCAAGCGTGCATAGAGAGAAGCAACTCCGTTTGCGCCATCACGTCCACTCGTAGATATGTCCGCTTGCTGTGGGAGCAGATTCTGTGTATCAGTCATGCTTGTCACTTTTCCTCCTCTGCTTCACTTGTCTCCTCGCTTCACTGGGTTATGAAGAAGTCCAATACGCTCAATCTCGACCTCGACCACGTCGCCATCCTGTAGGAAGAGAGGAGGTGTACGCTTGAACCCCACGCCTGAGGGTGTTCCCGTTGCGAGAATGTCACCAGGTTCTAACGTCATCAACGAACTGAGAAAGGCAAGAGCCGACGCGACGGAAAAAATCATGTTTGCAGTAGTATCGTGTTGTACTTCTTGTCCGTTCACCCGTGTGACGAGTGTGAGTGTTTGAGGATCGGGAATTTGGGAGGCCGGAACGATACCTGGCCCCATAGGAGCAAACGTATCAAGTGCTTTGCCTGCTGTCCACTGGCTTGTCTGAGCTTGTATGTCACGAGCGGTCACATCATTAATGATGCTATATCCGGCGACATACTGAAGCACCTCCTCTTCAGGAACATCCTTGCACCGCTTGCCGATGATGACGGCCAACTCCCCCTCGTAATCAATGAGCGTACTCACGCGTGGTAAGAGAATGGGGCTGGTCGGACCAGTTAAACAGTTGCGGAACTTGGCGAAGACCAGGGGAACTTTCGGTATCTCCTGCTGAGCCTCTGTTGCATGCTCGCGATAGTTCACCCCGAGACACAGGATTTTGTCCGGATTGGGAACAGGAGGCCCAAGCTCAAGCGTGTCAAGCGAGAGGACTCGGTTCCCTCTCTCGAACTGCTGGCTGGCCCACACACATACCTCATCAAGAAATGGCAACAGTTCTCGCATTGAGGAGTATGATCTCCCATCGCTTGAGACAAATACGCTCGCATCAACGACCGCCTGATCGCTCATCATTCCGACATGCCAGGCGACATCCGAATCACGTGAACGGTAACTCACTAGCATCATAGCAGAGACTCCTCCAGTATTGACAGTTCACACTCGTGAACATACTAGGACCACGTTGTTGACAGCTCTCTTGCTTTGTAGACAGTGTTCTCTTCTTTATCTCGCTCTACAAGCCTGAATGCTTACTCGTAGCCCGATGGTAGAATTCTGTATACAGGTCTACTCTCACAGGCTTGAAAAATCCCTCCCACTTGAGTATACTTATCATTAGTGTATACAGTCTTTTGCAGTTTGTCAAGATGATCTTAGCAGCCAGCGACGTTGGAACACGTCGAGAGTGGCAGGAGTACACATAATGAAGCTAGCCGTTTTTGGAGCATCGGGACGCACAGGCCGTCCCTTAGTACAGCAAGCGTTGGATGCTGGACATGACGTTACCGCGTTAGTACGCACCCCCGCAACGTTCCCTTTAAAGCATGACAGGCTGACAGTGGTTCAAGGTGACGCGATGAATGCCACAGACGTTGACGAGATTGTGCAGGGTGCCGATGCTGTTCTGAGCACACTGGGACAAGGCAAGAACTCACCAAAGGATTTGCAAACGGTGGCGACAAAAAACATCGTTGCCGCAATGGAAAAATACGGTATTTCACGTATCGTGAGCCTGACATTAGCAGGTTTCGATGCACCACAAGATAAGCCAAAGTTCATCAATCACGTCATCAGGTTCGTGATTAAAACGATGCAAGGAACAGTCTTAGCCGACGCGGAACAGCACGCGAAGGTCCTACAAGACAGCAACCTCGATTGGGTGATTGTGCGTGGGCCTATACTCACAGAGGGATCATACACAGGCAAATACCGCGTTGGTTGGATCGGCATCAACACGGGCACACGCATCTCACGCGCCGATGTCGCCGACTTCATGCTCAAACAAGTCACCGACAACTCATATGTACATAAAGCTCCAATGGTAAGCGACTAGTTATATGGGTGCGTTGAAGCGGACCCGTACAGGGATTTTGTGGTATTCTAAAGTAGCCCACTCTTCTAGTGTGCACTAGAAGAGATGAGATACACAAGATGAACAAGTGTTTTACGAGGTAGTTCTTAGGTGTAGAGAACAAAATAGAGGGGTAGGTGTTGAACCTATCCCTCTATTTTGTTCTCTTTGGGGTCAAGTATTAGTAGTACGAAAAACCACGCTAAGAGCTTGTAGAGGTGATAACGTAAGACTGCTACACAATCGTCAGATAGTATTTCGTTCCTTCAGTGTCTATATGCCCAAAACCTCTCCTGTTTTCCCTATCCTTGCTATACTTCTTTACCAAGAATACTTACTGTTATACAATGTAGTTGTCAAAGCGTATGCACAAAAGACATGCGTAGATGCTGAGACGAAACAGAAAAAAACCTGATCTTGCAATCTTAAGTATGTACAATCTTGGCAGGCCTTACATATAAAAAAATTACACAGAACAGGTCTCTTCTGCTTACCAATAGTAGATGTGAACAGGTGAAGGGATACATCGCATCATCTTCGCCCTTATTATATCAGAAGAAGCGTCAAATATCCAACTTGCGCTTCTTCTGATTAAGAAGTCACCTGTTCGCGTTCTTCAAAGGAGAAGCCTGCAATGAGAAGGATATCACTCTCAATTGCAGGCTCCTTTTATTTTTCTGCTAACTCCAGTGCGCCTAACGGTGTGATTCCTACGAAAATATCCCCACTAAGCAACCTGCTTTGGGGTGAGGGTGACAGTAAAGCCAAGGTGCTCCAGACGGTGAGGGTGGTGTTGCTGGACACGAGCGGTATTAAGTTTTTCGAGGTAATCCGCTCCCAAGTCAGCATAGGGTTGCTTGGTACGCAGGATATGGTATGCGACAACGAGCAAACTGTGCGAAACGGCTACCACAGCTTTCTTTTTTCCGAGCCGACGAGCGAGATGATCGTATTGGGCGGAGAGATAATTGTCCTTGGTGTGAGAGATGACCCAAACAACCTCAGCGAGCATCGCTCGTAAATAGGGGCTGCCGTGGGTGATCGCACCACTGAAGCGCTTGCCTCCGCTTTGCCAATTGCCTGGACACACTCCTGCCCACGATGCCAGGTGTTTGGCGGAAGGGAAGCGACTCATATCTGTTCCAATTTCTGCCACAATCGTGGCAGCAGCCGTTGCTTGAACTCCAGGAATACTCTGCAAAAGCTCCATTGCCTCCTGATAGGGAGAGAGGTCCGTATCAATATCCTCTTGGAGTTGTGTCAACCTCTCTTCCAAGAAGTCAATATGGGCAAGTATGTGCCGAAGTAAGGTTCGATGATGTGCTTGGACGCGTCCTTCCAGTGCCTCTTGCAATTGTGGAAGCTTCTTTCGCAAGAGACCCCGTGCGAGGTCCGCGAGCACAGCTGCGTCAGTCGTCCCTTCGACAAGGGCAGTGAGCATATCGCGCCCACTTTTGCCAAGGACATCGGTGGCGACAGCAGCAAGTTTCATATTGGCTCCTTCTAGGACCTTATGGAGACGGTTGACCTCCTGCGCTCGCTCTTGCACCAGGGTCTTGCGATATCTGGTCAATTCACGCAGCACGCGGATAGGCGACGGCGGGATAAAACTGGCTCGGAGTAATCCATGACGGAGGAGGTCAGCGATCCACTCACTATCTTTGATATCCGTCTTGCGTCCCGGAAGTGCCTTCATGTGTTGGGCGTTCACCAGGATGATCGAGAAGTCCTCTTCAAGAAGGTTGAACACGGGATGCCAATACACCCCTGTACGCATCGCAGGGCCACATGAGTAACCTGGAAGGCGTGGAGCCAATCCACAAGAGTAAGCAGCTCAACAGTCATCGTCGAAAACGTCCGAACCTTCTTCTGAACATTGCCGTCTTGTGAGGTGATCAAGATACAGGCAACGACGGTCTTTTTGTGAACATCGAGTCCACAGCAATATTGATGGATTACTTGCATCTGCTTGCTCCTTCCCAATATCTCAAAGGGTCTGGATACTTCAAAAGGAGAGACATGTGGTGCGTAAAACTTCACAAGTTTCCTACGCGTGCTCTCCTCCTTACAGAGGTGGCAACAATCATCTCTTCTGGACGCACCTAGACCAGCTTCTGACGCGAGCTTTTGGCATCACGTAACACCTAAGTCTCTGCATGCTTCCCACACTACAAGTGTACCTCATTTTCATCATCTTCTCCGACTCGGAGTGTCATAGAGCTTCTGACGAAAAGATACGGCGTACCATATAACTGCGTATCGTTTACGATTCGGCTTCCTCCTCTGCCAGGAGTGCGAGTTGGATGACATCCTCAACAGCTTCAAGAGTGTTCTCGTGTTCTCCGCTTGGCATCTTCGAGGAATTTTGGCGAAGAGAGCGATGTGCAGATGACCCTTGATATTCACGCAACGGACGAAAGTTTTCTTGAGGGGTCATTTCAGGAAAGTGGTGGGTTCCATTAAAATGGATATGGGGTTTTTTTGCATATCCCCCGAAACGGTGTACTCGTTTCGGGGGGATATGCAAAAAACCCCTGGTTGCTCGTGCGATGCATACGGTAGCTCAGGCGATGAACAATCCAGCCGATCTCATCAATGCCGTTCTGAAAATGTTGCTTACCGAGCACTGTGAACTGCGCTCCTTTAGCACATTAGATAGCATGGCCCGACGTATTCGCACGCTCGTCAATGGGGGAATCTATCAAAGCATTCTCACGAAACTGTCGGACGCGGAGCAGCAAGCATTCTCTGATCTCCTTAAGTTTGAGGAAGCCTCTGCGTTTACCCCGTTCAATCGGATCAAAGAAGTTCCCAAGAGTGCGACGCTTATGCATTTGGACGAGTGGCTTTCTCGCCTTATATGGCTCCAGTCACTCGGCACTCCTGAACCTTGGTCCTACCTCTTCTCAGCTTCATAAAAGCTATCTCAGCCACAGTTATATGGTACGTCGTACCTTTTCGTCAGGATGGCATCGATAGACCCGATGCTTCACTGCTATGAGCTATTTGTGCATGTCTGTTGGTCCTCCTTTATAGAGGAGAGAAGAAAACTTCCATGCCAGGGCAATCGCATCTAATTGACAGCCTCAAGAACCTTCAAGAGATACTCATTACTCCATCCTGCTTTGAGGCGTTTGGCTTTGATCCCGATTTTGGCGGTCTTCTCGTGGCGAAGAAGATTCAGTGCGAAATGACGGAGTACCACCAAATTGTGATCAGCATGTCCCATGCGAATACGAGACTCATCTTCCCGAAACGCGAGATCAAGCACCCAATGGACACTGTTTTCAATGCCCCAATGACTGCGAATGCAAGAGGCGAAGCGGTGAACGTCTCTGGCGAAGCTGAGCAGGTAATAGCGTGTATGAGTCGTTACCTCATCGCCAATCCGCCGCTCGGACACCACCATGCCAATCGCTTGCAAGCCTTTCCATTTTTCTTCTGCGTCTCAGTAGCTTAGATACGTCGGGTCATCAATGATCCAATGTTTCCGACTTTCTAGCCGTCCATGAGCTTTTTCAATGGTCTCAGAGAATTGATGCTCCACCTCCCGAAAGCCATCCTTCTGGGCGAGGGCAAAAGTCTCTTGGACATTCTCATACAAACTGCCTTGATTGTCTTTGAGAGCTAAGGCGTACTCCCCCTGCTGTTCGATGATCTGCGCCGCAATCGCCCGTTGTGTTCCCATGGCATCAATCGTCACCAGACATCCTTGCAAGACGAGAAGCTTCAAGAGTTCGGGAATGGCGGTAATCTCATTCGATTTCTCATTGACAGCGACTTGTGCCAGCACCATGCGGTTTTTACTGGCCCAAGCACTGACCACATGCAAGGCTTTTTTTCCGTTTGCGCAGTCATGAGAGCGTCGCACTGTCTTTCCGTCGAGGGCAATGACCCCTGTGATTTTCTCAGTGATGCTTTGGACCCACATGAGAAAACAGCTTTCAAACTGCTTGGGATCGATGCGAGCAAACACTCGACCAAAGGTATCATGTGAAGGGATGCCATTGGGGAGGTCCAAAAAGGTTTTCAGCCAGGTCTCTTTGGTGGTGCCAAACGACTCGATGTCTACCCATCCGTCCGCTCCACACAGGACTCCTAAAATGGCAATAAGAATGATCTCTAGCAATTGGTGGCGTTTCGTTCTTTCCACTCTTGGGTCTTCTATCGCTTCAAAAATGCTTTGGAGGGTGTTCTTCTCTTCCTCTTCCATCTTCTTTCCTCTACTTCTTTTAGGGGTGCTTCTTAATTGTACCACCTCCTCACAATTTAGATGCGATTGCCCTGACTTCCATGCCTCTCCATTTGACAATGGTCTGTTTCTCTGTTATACTTTGGTTGG
>CAXTWV010000114.1:0-13844 GCA_964248005.1 uncultured Ktedonobacteraceae bacterium
ACACGATAGCAATCAAAACCACCAGTTATGGCACACTTCCTAGAGTTGGAGCGCGTCTTACCTATGAGGCAGTCAATCTGCAAGGAACGGCAAAAAATGTCGCTCTACCATCATAAAACACGATAATTCACGTTGGGATTATGCCGATTGTAGGGGCTATAATTCATTACACGCCCTCGTCCTCGTTGATCATTGGGACGAGGGCGTGTAATGAATTATAGCCCCTACAAATTATTTGTGTTAATTTGTTTGTTAAACATTACCGACCATTCGCCTTGCGATAGCGTTCAATCAACGTGTTGGTCGAGCTATCATGTGTCAGCTTGGGTTCCTCAGCATTTTGCAATTCCGGGATGATGCGCGTGGCAAGGACCTTGCCAAGCTCGACACCCCACTGGTCAAATGAGTTGATGTTCCAAACGGTGCCTTGTGTGAAGACTTTATGCTCATAAAGCGCAACCAATTTGCCCAGGAGTTCAGGTGTGAGCCGTTCAGCGAGAATGGTATTGGTTGGATGATTGCCCTCAAAAGTGCGGTGTGGCACCTGAGCTGCGGCTACTCCGTCGGCTGCAACTTCCTCTGCTGTCTTGCCAAATGCAAGAGCCTCTGTCTGAGCAAAGAAATTCGCCATCAGCAGGTCGTGATGTGGTGGCAAGTTATTCAGTGAATGCTCAAAGCCAATGAAGTCGCATGGAATGAGCTTTGTGCCTTGATGGATAAGCTGGTAAAAGGCATGTTGTCCATTGGTGCCGGGCTGCCCCCAGATGATAGGGCCTGTCTGATAATTAACTGTTTTCCCTTCCAAATCAACATGCTTACCATCGCTCTCCATATCAAGTTGTTGCAGGTAGGAACTGAGGTATTCAAGGTACTGGTCATAGGGCAGCACCGCTACCGTTTGCGCTCCAAAGAAGTTGTTATACCAGATGCCAATCAACCCCAGTAGAACAGGAAGATTACGCTCAAATGGGGCTGTACGGAAATGCTCATCCATCGCATGAAAGCCCGCTAGCATCTCACCAAACTGCTCTGGTCCAATCGCGACCATCAGCGAAAGGCCAATGGCAGAGTCGTAGGAGTAGCGACCGCCAACCCAATCACTAAACTCAAACATGTTCTCGGTATCGATGCCGAACTTCTCAACCTCTTTTGGATTGGTTGAAACGGCGACAAAGTGCTTAGCAACTGCATCTTCGCTTCCCAATGCTCGCACACACCAATCCCGTGCAGAACGTGCATTTGTGAGCGTTTCTAGTGTGGTGAAGGTCTTTGACGAGACGATAAAGAGTGTTTCGGCAGCGTCGAGATCACGAGTCGCTTCGACGAAATCCGTTCCGTCCACGTTGGACACAAAGCGTGCGGTGATGTTGCGGTCACTATAGTAGCGCAACGCGGCATAGGCCATATGTGGACCGAGGTCTGAACCACCGATACCGATATTGATAATATTGCGGATACGCTTGCCTGTATAGCCTTTCCATTCACCACTCCGAATACGATTGGAAAAGCTCGCCATCTTATCGAGGACGGCATGAACGCCCGGTACGACGTTCTCGCCATCAACCATAATCACCTCATCTTTTGGTGCTCGCAAGGCAACATGCAACACGGCGCGGTTCTCGGTGACATTGATTTTCTCACCCTTGAACATCGCGTCGATACGTTCACGCAACCCTGATGATTCAGCTAATGCTAACAAGAGTTGCATGGTTTCATCAGTGATACGATTCTTCGAGTAGTCTAAATAGATTCCCTCAGCCTCAAGCGAGAAACGCTCGCCACGCTTCGGGTCATCAGCGAACAGTGTGCGCAGGTGAGTATCGCGCACCTCCTGAAAATGGTCTTCTAACGCCTTCCATGTTGTGCGTTGCGTCAACGCAGTTGTATCAATAGCCATATGTATAATGCTCCTTCTCATGGTAGGGACCGATGTATCGCGTCCGAGGCGCAGTTATATGATTGAACAAATTAACGTGAATAATGCCATCTGTAGGGACCGATGTATCACGTCCTTGCCAGCAATCGAGACGCCAAGAGGACGCGATACATTGGTCCATACAGACATCCTGATTATTTTGTTCAATCACATCATTGCGCGAGATACATTGTCAATCGTCTCTAGTGTATCACGTAACAGGAGGCATTCTCGTGCAAAGATGCAAAACAACCTTTATCCCCTTAGGTGGTTCTCCTCTGACCAACGTGATCCCTTACGCAAATACCTTCGCACGAGCATTGTTTGCTAACTCTTTTGCTAATATGCATTACAATTTTCTTTGGTGACATGCATTAAGTGATCTTCCACCTGTACCTCATAATGTAGAGCTTGCATCTGATACAGGGGGCCAGCACAACGATAGTGGGAAGCGATTTCCGAGGCGTGCGTATAGGTTGTATTTGCGTAGTAGCGTATCAACTGTTCCGCCATGTAGCGATGCAACTGCGCACGTTTCACGACAGAGCAGTGGTTATATACAATCTGCGCCACAACCTCATGCACAAACGTGAGAGAGACATCATGCTCCTTGCCCTCCTGCTCGCACAAAAATTGACCCGCTAACAGAGCATCGAGTGCATTATATTCCTCTACACAAAGGCAAGGGCTAAGCAAGTCAGGCGGGAAAGGATGCCTAATGACAGAGGCATACTCTAGCAATTCAATAGCTCGCTGTGGTAAGCGTGCGATACGCGCAAGTACCATATCTCGTGTGTGGTATGAATGCAGTAATGCATCCATAGCATTGTTCTTATGCAATTCTTGTACGTCCGCATAACGTTCTTGCTGGTCCTGGAGAATACGTACCGCTTCAGTAAGCAAGAGCGCGTTTCCCTGCGTTGCCTGATACAACTGATCAACCGAGAGCGCATGCGTCGCATCATGAACATTCACATATGTTTCTACTTCGCCAAGGCTAAAACGAGCTAGATGCAGTGCATGAAACAAAGGGTTCTGTCCAAGCGAGTGCAGCATTGTCTTGAGCGGCTCATTTCCCAGCACATCTTCAGGACGATACGCAAGCATAACCAGTAGCGAACGACCCTCACCTCCTGTCGATATAACAAGGTGAGCAAGGCGATAAAGGACTATTAATGATGCTTCATCCGTCCACTGCAAGTCATCAATCATAATCATCAATGGGCGTCGCATACTTAACACACTAATCACATCTACAAACGCAGTAATAAGTGCATTACGCATGTGTTTCACACTGAGAAATACTGTGGGTGCAAGTGCAGGAACAGACGTAAGGAGTTCAGGCATCACATGTGCAAGTGTTGCAAGCGTAGGACGAGGAAACGTATTCAGTTCTTCGTTGCGAAGTTCGCCAAGCCATGCCTTCATCATTGCAATGAATGGAGCAAATGCTACTCCCTGCTCAAGTACATGACAGGCCGTAGTCAATGTTATCAGGGGTAATTTCTGTGCATAATTCAGGATATTGTGCAGCAAAAAACTCTTGCCTACCCCCATCTCACCCAAGCAAGCAATAATGCGTGGACCTCGCACCCGCGTTCGCTCCTCCTTCAAGAAGCGTAGTTGCTGTGTTAGCCATGAAAGATGTTCTTTTTGTGTAGTGACCAGGAACGGTTCTTGCGCTAATCGTTTGGGCGCGTCTTTGTAGTGAACAGGGGCAAGTACAGAAACAGATTGATTCCGGGGTGAGAATCGTGTGCGATGTTTGACAACCATTTGTGAAGATGAAGTAGACGTGGGACGAAATTCTCCCTGCAAAAGTTTTGTATGAAGGGTAAGTGTTTGTGGAGAAGGATCAACGCCCAACTGATTGCCCAGTTCTTGACGACACTGCTCAAAGGTTTGCAATGCGCCTACAGTATCGCCCTGCATCGCCTGACAGTGCATGATAATGGGGTAAAGCGGTTCACGACATACGTCAATCGTGAGTGCTTTGCGTCCCACAGCGATTGCTTCGTTATAGAACCCAAGGTTACGTTGTAATTCCATAAGCGCAAGGACATTCGTAAAATATTGTTCACGTAGTCGAGTACGTTCGGCAATAGCCCAACCCTCCTGCCCTTCATCCGCAAGGTAATCACCGATATACAGTTGTAGGGCAGATTCCAATATCCTGCGTCTCTTAGAAATAGCATGTCCTCCATGGGCTTCACCAAGCAGGCGTTCAAACTCAATGGTGTCTATCCAGACACTGTCATCATCAGGAAGTTGTAGCGTATAACCAGTACTTCCTCTAGGTACAAAGCGTGAGGGAGCCTGTGGTTCACGCGCAGGCTCAAGGACGGAGCGTAAAATACTGACGGCACTGCGCAACGTCTTGTGTGCATGTTCAGCAGAATAAGGCCACAGCAGATCAATTACTCTATCGGCTGGAACTGTATGACCACGCTCAGTAAATAAGAGTTGAAAGAGCTGCCGAGCATGGCGTATCTGCCAATCCTTTGAAGTAAGGAGCACACCGTCGCGATACAAGCGGAAAGTTCCCAAGAGATAAACACGTAAATTCTCCATTGGCATCCTCGCCTATTCATTGTAAACGCATTTCTTGCGTAGAGAATGTTGTAAAACAACACACGTTGACACTGTTTATCTTTTCCATTACGTACTACGAATTCTTTTTGTTTTTGGATGTGTTTTCTTCACCACTACATAGAAACTCGTGCTACGACTTCTTTTTTTTACACAACATTATTGAAACATTTTTATGCTATATTCTGCAACAGCAGTGTATATCCAAGAGATAGATAGTATTGTGTACTACTCATGAGAACTCAAGAAGATAGGCGAGCGTGACCATTTCTTCTTGAGGAATACATGCGCCTCAGTAGTCACGCACACAATTAGGAATGGCTCTTACATGTAGGAGGTACATCATGGCAACCTCAACACGCGTGGAAGACGTCCACGTCATCTGGATTGTAGAAGGATTGGGGTGTGAGGGAGACACAATTTCAATCACTGCGGCAACCCAACCTAGCCTCGAAGATATTGTTTTGGGGACAATTCCAGGTCTCCCTAGAGTTCATATCCACAACAAGTGCATTGCCTATGAGTGGGGCAAAGACTTCATGGACTGGTGGTATAAAGCGGAGAGCGGTGAACTCGACCCCTTTGTGCTGGTATTTGAAGGCTCAGTCCCAAACGAGAAGATCAAGTCCGAAGGGTACTGGGCCGCTCTCGGCGTGGACTCTGCGACGAATCAACCCATTCCTGTCTCCGATTGGATTGATCGTCTAGCTCCCAAAGCCTTAGCAGTAGTAGCAATAGGTACTTGCGCTACGTATGGTGGCATTCATGCTATGCAGGGCAACCCCACTGGCGCGATGGGTGTCGCCGACTACCTGGGCTGGGACTGGAAATCCAAGGCGGGTCTCCCGATCATTAACGTCCCCGGCTGCCCCGTGCAGCCAGACAACTTCATGGAGACCATCCTCTACCTGCTCTATCAAGTCGCTGGAATGGCCCCAATGATTCCGCTGGACGACCTTGGGAGACCAACCTGGCTCTTCGGCAAAACCGTTCATGAAGGCTGTGATCGCGGTAGCTACTACGAGCAGGGCATGTTCGCAACCGAGTATGGCTCACCACAGTGTCTGGTGAAACTAGGTTGCTGGGGACCAGTAGTGAACTGCAACGTCCCCAAGCGAGGCTGGATGAATGGTATCGGAGGCTGTCCCAATGTGGGTGGCATCTGTATTGGCTGTACCATGCCTGGCTTTCCAGACAAATTTATGCCCTTTATGGATGAGCCACCCGGAGGGAAGCTATCATCTACCGTTATTGGGACCTACGGTAAAGTCGTTAAGGGGCTACGCTCAATAACGAACGACACACTCAACAAGGAACCGAAATGGCGGCACACAGGTAGGCAACTGACGACGGGCTATCAGCCAACTTGGAAATGATGACTAGGCGAGAAGACGCCCAACTCAAGTAAGCGAGGAGATAGTTTCATGGCAACTGAAATAAGACGAGAAGAGACCCCAACTCAGCCACCGCAACTTGTAGAGATGTCGTGGGATCCTATGACACGCATCGTTGGTAGCCTGGGCATCTATACCAAGATTGACTTCAAGAACCGGAAGATCGCGGAAGCCTATAGCACCTCCCACATCTTCCGTGGCTATAGCCTCTTCATGCAGGGCAAAGACCCACGCGATGCTCACTTCATCACCAGTCGCATCTGCGGCATCTGTGGTGACAACCATGCGACCTGCTCTTGCTATGCACAGAACATGGCCTATGGAGTCAAGCCACCAGCAATGGGTGAATGGATTGTCAATCTGGGTGAGGCGGCGGAGTACATGTTCGACCACAACATCTTCCAGGAGAATCTGGTTGGTGTTGACTTCTGTGAGCAGATGGTGAAAGAGACCAATCCAAGTGTACTTGAGAAGGCAAATAATACCCCTGCTCCGCACGCAGAAGATCACGGATATCGCACCATCGGCGACATTATGCGCTCACTCAACCCCTTCACGGGTGAGTTCTACCGCGAGGCTCTCCACGTGAGCCGCTATACGCGTGAGGCATTTTGTTTGATGGAGGGACGCCACGTCCATCCCTCGACTCTCTACCCAGGTGGAGTGGGAACCGTTGCAACCATCCAGCTCTTCACGGACTACATGGTTCGACTGATGAAGTACGTCGAATGGTGCAAGAAGATCGTTCCCATGCACGACGATCTGTTCGACTTCTGGTATGAGGCTCTCCCTGGCTACGAGATGGTTGGCTACCGCCGAACCCTACTCGGTTGCTGGGGCGCGTTCCAGGACCCCGATGTGTGCGACTACGATTATCGCACAATGGATAAGTGGGGCCGTGCTATGTTCGTCACCCCTGGTATAGTTGTGGATGGGAAGTTGGTGACAACGAGCTTGGTAGATATCAATCTGGGCATTCGCATCTTGCTGGGTAGTTCCTACTACGAGGACTGGGACAACCAGCGCACATTCGTTGACCGTGATCCACTTGGCAACCCCGTTGATAAGCGCCACCCCTGGAACCAGACGACGATCCCGAAGCCACAGAAACGCGACTTCAACGACAAATATAGCTGGACGATGTCGCCTCGCTGGTATGACAAGCGGACTGGCGATTACCTCGCGTTGGATACTGGTGGTGGTCCTATCGCTCGCCTGTGGTCAACGGCTCTGGCAGGGCTGGTGAACATTGGCTATATCGAGTCTACCGGGCACAGTGTCAAGATTAGGCTACCTAAGTCCACCCTGAAGCCTGCCGTGGAATTCGAGTGGAAGATTCCGCAATGGAGCAATGCTATCGAGCGTAACCGTGCGCGAACATACTTCCAAGCCTACGCTGCTGCTGTCGCACTACATTGTATAGAAAAGGCAATTGCGGAGCTGCATTCTGGTCATACCAAGACGTGGAGCGATTTCACAGTGCCAAAGGACGCCATCGGGTGCGGCTTCCATGAGGCGGTGCGTGGCGTGCTTTCTCATCATATGGTCATTGAAAACGGAAAGATCGCCAACTACCATCCTTATCCTCCTACACCTTGGAATGGCAGCGTGCGAGACATCTATGGCACACCTGGACCATATGAAGATGCCGTGCAAAACACGCCAATCTTTGAAGAGAATCCCCCGGACAGCTTTAAGGGTATCGACATCATGCGTGCAGTGCGAAGCTTTGACCCTTGCTTGCCTTGTGGTGTTCACATGTACCTGGGCAAAGGGAAAGAACTTGAAAGAGTACTTTCACCAACATTTGGCGTACACGAGTAGTAGTCTGTCAAGCATCATTTGGCAGAGGCAAGGGCGCCCGCAAGGGGAACGCCCCTCCCATACAACATGTGTAGTGGGAACATATCCGTGTATGGGAGGGGCGTTCCCCTTGCGGGCGCCCTGGTGAGAAATGACACATGACGATTGACAGACTAGTAGGGACTGATTCATCGCGTCCTTACCAGCACTAGATACGCTAACTATGCATCATCGCTTCATAACGAAAAACCATAAAAGGAGAGAACAACTCATGGATGAGCAGCAGAAACCGCCGTCTCAGCCCGATCCCTCACAGCAACTAGGTACTGGCAAGGACGAGGAAAAACTCACGAATCAAGGGAACAACGCTGGTCGCCAGGAGGCTGGTACCACGGGTGATACAAACCGTCCCTCCAGTACATCGACACCCAAAGACTCCACAGGCGTCAATCCTAAAGACCCGGTAGACCCTGAAAGCCCACACATGCCAGCACCCTAATGCAGTCATAGTAGCAGTACGGCCTATTCGCTGCCCCAGGCTTATTTCCAGCCTGAAGCAGCGAAGGGCTTAGCAGACCAAAAGGAGGATGTGTAATGCCACAAGAAGTGCAGGAACAACACAGCCAAGCGGAACGTATCGAGACGCTGATCCAGGAGGTTGCTGCGTTTCATGACCCACATGCGCGTGCGAAGGCCGAGGAGCTTGTGCAGGCACTCCTGAACATGTATGGCGAAGGATTGTCACGTATGCTCGAACTTACAATGGAGACGGAAGCTTCAGGTCTCGCATTGATCGATACCTTTGCTAACGATGAACTGCTGAGTTCCTTATTTTTGTTGCATGGACTGCATCCGATAGATATCGAGACGCGAGTTCTCGAAGCACTAGACGGGGTGCGACCCTATCTCAAGTCGCATGGTGGCAATGTCGAGTTCATCAAGGTCGAAGAAGGCATAGCTCATCTACGTCTCGAAGGTAGTTGTGATGGTTGTGCCAGTTCAACCACAACCCTCAAATCGGCAATAGAGGAAGCTGTCTACAATGCAGCCCCAGACCTCGACGGACTTCGGGTAGAAGGCGTCACCGAGCCACCAGCACGACTCGGTACGCCAGTTACGTTTGTTCCACGGAAAAAAAAGGACAGTACACTCAAGGTGGGTAAGTAGTTATGTCGTCATCCGAATTCACAAACAACAACCAGAATGAGCGTCCTGCTGCTCCTTTTGATCTACTACGTCAGTTCGCACGCAGACGTGAAACGCGTCCTCCTACAGAGCAGTGCGAACTTTGTAGTGCAGAGATTCCAACAAATCATCGTCACCTACTGGAACTCTCTAAGAACAGTTTAGTCTGTGTATGTCGTCCTTGCTCAATACTCTTCGGCGATCCAGGTGCTGGAAGCAGGAAGTATCGGCTTGTGCCATCACGCTATCTACTCTTGCCGGACTTCCAGATGACGGATGAGCAGTGGGAAGAGCTGACTATTCCCGTAAACATGGTGTATATTTTTCATAGCACGCCAGCCGACCGTGTTATGGCCTTCTATCCCAGCCCTGCTGGTGCTATAGAGTCCACACTCAGCCTACAAGGGTGGGATGCATTGGTCAATAGCAACGCTATTCTGAAGAACCTGGAACCCGATGTCGAGGCACTGCTTATCAATAGGGTAGAAAGCTATCTTGAGCACTACATCGTGCCGATAGATACCTGTTACGAGCTTGTCGGCTTGATCCGCCTCAAGTGGAAAGGTCTAAGTGGAGGCGAGGAGGTCTGGAAAGCAATTGCAGAGTTCTTTGCAAGCCTACGGAAGAGGGCAATTGTCACAGAGGTGAACCCTCGCATATCCACTGAACACATAGCTTTTACGCCTTGGAGAGGAGAGGCTCATGCCTGATTTGAGCTTTGAGATACTCAGTGCCGAAGTTGCGAACTATAGTATACTCCCTATGCTCATCTTCAAAATGCGTATCGTTAATGAGCCTGAGGAAGAAAAAATAGAGAACATCAGCCTAAAATCCCAGATTATGCTCTCAGTCACCAAACGTCGCTATAACGCCGAAGAAAAGGCCAAGTTGCATGAACTCTTTGGTGAGCCGGAACGCTGGAGTAAGACGTTACGTCAGTTCCTGTGGACTCACGTCACCTCAGTCATACCACGTTTCTCAGGAAGCACCGTCGTCGAGCTACTCGTCCCATGCATCTACGACTTTGAGGTGGTAAGCACGAAGTACTTTAACGCATTGGAGGACGGTGAAATTCCTCTCACATTCCTGTTCAGCGGAACCATCTTCTACCAAGGCGAAGCAGGCAATTTACAGATCGGGCAGGTTTCCTGGTCGAAGGAAGCAACCTACCGCTTCCCGGTCGCACTCTGGAAAGGTGTGATAGACAGCTACTTTCCCAACAGTGCCTGGATTCGTATGCAGAAGGATGTCTTCGATCAATTGTACCAGTATAAGATGACGCATGATCTTCTCACCTGGGAGGAAGTTCTGGTGCGACTGCTGCGTGCAAGTAGCGAAGCTTCCCCTGAACGTATTGAGCAAAGCTAGCCGTACCAGTAGTGTTGCAGGTTTGTTTTGTAGCCAGGAAAAGGTGTGGTTATGAAGTCAGAGCAGGTGAAGGAAATCGCTAACGCTGTCCTCTACGAGGGCTATTTGCTCTACCCGTATCGACAATCGGCAATCAAAAATAGGACACGATGGACGTTCGGAGCAGTATATCCACGAGAGTATAGCGAGGCGAGCGGCGGGATAGAGCCATGGACAATGCATACGGAATGCCTTGTAGCAGGACATGCAGATGACATCGTGCTCGACATTACCGCGCGGTTTCTACACTTGCTGGTACGGACAGTTGTGCAACCTGAACTCTTGCAGGATGACCATGCAGAGACGTATGGCAGTGGGTGGGATTTAGCAAATCGCTTTGCTAATGAGCCTATGCAAGAGGGTATAGAGCGCGAGGTAAGCGCATTAGACGTGTCGTTGCGGAATGTGCTGTCTCATCCTCAGCGAATACCAATCGAATTTCCGCCTGTACATATGGTAGAACATTCGACGGAAGCAAGCATGTCAGAGATTGTTCGCGAGCAACAAGCACTCGCCGGAGCCTTCATACTTACAGCCGAAGCAGTGGACACGAACCTTTTCAGACTGAGTATCGAGATCGAAAATACGACTCCCGTAACTCATACCGTGGCGAGCCGACGCGATGTAATACTGCTACAATCCTTTGTCTCTACGCACACTATTCTGTATGTACGTCAAGGTTCCTTCATCTCTCTGTTGGAGCCACCAGACGAGTTACAAGCCCATGTGAAAGCGTGTCAAAATATCCGTACCTGGCCCGTATTGATCGGGAACGAGGGAGAACAGAATGTGATGCTATCATCGCCTATTATCTTGTATGACTACCCACAGATCGCTCCAGAAAGCCCAGGACCACTTTTCGATGGCGGTGAGATCGATGAAATACTCTCTTTACGTATCCTGACATTGACCGACGAAGAGAAAGGGCAGATGCGGCAAGACGACCACACACGCGAGATATTGGAGCGCACGGAAGCATTGACACCTGAACAATTCATGAAGATGCATGGTGTACTCCGTGATATGCATCCAGTTAGTGAAGGAGAAAAAGCATGATACGTAGTGGAGGTTGGGATTTCCCAGGATTTCCAGGCGAAGATTCTCTACCACCAGAATCTGTCACTATTGCTGGTAAAGAGGTGAGAGCAGGAACCCGTATTCGCATGTGTCCCAAAAAAAGACGTGCCGACGCATTCGATGCGCTACTTGATGGCAAGACCGGAACGATTGAGGTCATCCAGCAGGATTTCGAGAATCGCATCTATCTGGTCGTCACAGCAGACAATGATCCCGCGCTGGAACAGATGCAGTTGCAGAGTCGTATTATGCCCGGTCATCTTTTCTATTTCTTCCCAGAGGAGGTAGAACTGCTGGAGGAAACACAGTGAACGCGCCTGAGAGCATTACATCGTCATCAGTAGGCACGCATAAGCGCATACTTATCGCGTGTATCGGCAACATTTTCATGGGAGATGACGGCTTCGGAGTTGAGGTGGCTCAACGGCTGCTAACCAAACAGTACCCACAGGGCGTGAAAGTGGTTGATTTCGGTATTCGGGGTATGGAACTGGCCTACACCTTGCTCGACGACTACGATACGCTTGTTCTGGTCGATGCAGTCTCACGAGGAAGTCAACCAGGAACAGTCTTCCTGATTGAGCCAGATTTAACAAACATGAACCCTGAGAAAGGAGCAGAAGCAGGCAGAGTAGCACTAGACGCACATAGCATGGACCCTGTGAAGGTCCTTGCCTTTGCCAGGACACTCGGAGCACAGCCTATTCACACGCTTCTCGTAGGGTGCGAACCCGCTGTCCTTGGGGCAGGAGGTGAATACGAAGAGATGCAGATGGGACTGAGTGCGCCAGTACAGACGGCGGTGGGGGAGGCAATAAAAATGATCGATACTCTTATTCAAAATTGGTACCCTACTAAATAGAGCAGTGGAGCAAAGAAAGGAAACATATCATGATTACGATTGATTTACGCAAAGTGTTTTGGGTAGTAGTAGCGTTAGGTGCAATTGTGGTTGCAATACAACTACCAGACATTCAACGCTACCTACGCATTCGGGCGATGTAACGATGCACGAACTCGCGATTGCAGAACAAATTGTACAGGTGGTGATGACACACGTTGAGACTCATGCGATAGAGCATGTCACCAGTGTGCATATTCAAGTTGGTGAGGCTACGGGTGTGGTTGGGGACTCGCTGACCTTCTCATTCGAGATGATCGCGAGTTCCACACCAGAACTTAGCGGCGCACAGCTGCTGATTGACTCCGTGCCATATCGAGCGAAGTGTCGTCAGTGTCACAAAGAGTTTCATGTTAAGCACTTTATTGTCCAATGCCCCACCTGCGAAACATGGGACTCCGATATTATTTCGGGGAAAGAGTTCAAAGTACTTGACATGGAAACGGCGTAACATACCACTGGTTTTCATATTATTTGAGGTTAGGAGTTCCCGTTATGGCAAAGGTTCCTATTGTACAAAATATTCTAGCCGCAAATGATGGCGTTGCCGAGAAGATTCAACAGACGCTAGCCCAGCGTGGTATTCGCTCCATCAATATCATGAGTTCAGCAGGAGCTGGCAAAACGACATTGTTGGAGAAGACAATTACACACTTGCAAGGACGACTGGGCATCGGGGTTATCGAGGGCGACGTTGAAACTACGGCGGATGCGGACAGAATCGAAGCGGTCGGCGCACCCACCGTGCAAATCATCACGCAAGGCAATTGCCATCTTGAGGCAAACATGGTAAGTGCCGCGCTTGAAGCAATAGACCTGGACAAGATTGACCTGCTCTTCATCGAGAATGTCGGGAACCTTGTCTGCCCCGCCAACTGGAATCTCGGCGAGGATATGCGCGTCGTCATTGTCAGCACCACCGAAGGCGACGACAAACCTGCCAAGTACCCACACATGTTCGCGGTTTCCGAGGTCATGGTCATCAACAAAACCGACCTGCTCCCCTATGTCGATTACGACATGGACGCAGTAAAAAAGTTCGCACGCGCCATCAATCCCGACCTTCGTATCTTCGAGGTAAGCAGTCGCAACGGTGACGGACTCGATGCATGGTGCGATTGGCTGCAAACGTTTGCCGCGAAGAAACCTGCAAAGGTATAAATATCATGACATCGGTAGCGAATTCCACAACACAACGCTGGCGTATCCTCATTCAGGGCATTGTGCAGGGCGTAGGCTTTCGGCCTTTCGTCTATGGGCAAGCCTTACAATGGGGGTTAGGCGGCTTTGTGCTGAACGATAACCTCGGTGTCACGATTGAGGTTGAAGGTTCTCGCGCACAACTCGAAGGCTTCCATCGTGCTTTACGCGAGAAGACGCCACCACTGGCACGTATCGACACCTTGACGCTTGAAGTCTTGCCTGTACATGACGAAACACAATTTAGTATCGCACACAGTCAGTCAGGTAACGAGCGTAAAGCATTGATTTCACCTGATACAGCAATATGTGCCGATTGTCTACAAGAACTCTTCAACTCACAAGATCGACGCTACCAGTACCCCTTTATCAA
>CAXTWV010000115.1:0-13825 GCA_964248005.1 uncultured Ktedonobacteraceae bacterium
AGTTCCGGGGAGTTTCTGCGTGGTTATGGTCATATCGCAGGTGATGTCTTGGAGTGATACCAAAACCAAGCAACCTTTTTTTCAACAATAGTTTTTTAATAGGTATAAAATGTCTGTAGGGGCTATAATTCATTACGCCCTGTTCCCCGATACACAGAGCAGGAGAACGTGGAAATGCTGCCATTACTGTTCTCGTTGCTTGGTCCATCGTTCACAGGGCGTAATGAATTATAGCCCCTACGACTCGTCCTGTTAACACAAAACTAGTAACGTGGTGTTGCTGTGCGTGGACGGTTGATAACAGCTGCGAGGGCTGCGACGATTGCAACAGCTGCGAATGCGGCTGCGTGTTTATAGTGTGCGACTGTTGGGGGATTCGCAAGCACATGGTAGACGCCAGGGATTACGTAATACACAGCAATCAAGAGCGCGATAATTGCGACGGCGATACCTGCATAAAAGATTGTGGTTTTGCTCATGGCTAAATGGACCTTCCTTTTTCATTAAGATGTGTCGTAACGAGTGTCTATTGGTTCAATGTACTCATTAGAATAACGTCATACGTTCTTGTCTAAAGGGTCTATGTACTAATCCCTATACTTCTACGAGTTATGAACGATGTACGAGTCGAAGATGTAACATAATACTGTATGTAGGGGTCTAATTCATTACACCCTTAAACATATGACAATGTTTAAGGGTGTAATTACGCTGTTTGACGCTTAGAGTTTGGCGGCTGATGGCTTCATAACGAACATGCCCGCGACTCCTGCGATGAGAGCGATAACACCAATGGCGATAACTGCATATGCTTTGCCATGGAAGTGCATGCCTGCGAACATATAGATACCGGCGATGAGAGCGATAACACCAATGGCGATAACTGCATAATATACTGCTGGATTCTTCACGATAACTTACCTCTTCTTGAATAAACAAATATTTTGATTGAGGCTTTGGCCCTTCCAAAGCTCCTATATCATAGTAAACGAGTGACGTACTTTATGCCAAGCATTTGAGGATACTATAGCACTTTTGGGTATTTACTGTTTATGCCCTGCTACGAAAGACCGTGAAGAGCAAAATTAGCGCGATACCGCCCGCGATCCAACAATAATAGGCAAAGGGATCGAGGCGTCCACCCTCGAAGTATTTCATGAGAAATTTTGTGCTGAAGTATGCCGCAACACCTGATACAACCATACCAAGCACAATCAGTAAAAGTTGTGAGGCCGGCTGTGTAAAGAGTAGCGGTACCTCAATCAACGCAGCCGCGAGGATGATAGGTGTGCCGAGTAAGAACGAGTATCGTGCAGCATCTTCATGTGTCAGACGCACACCGAGACCCGCCACAATCGTCATTCCAGAGCGTGAAAAGCCTGGAATCAAGGCAAGTGCCTGAGCAGAACCTACGATCAGTGCCTCTTTCCATGAGAGAGATGCCAGATGACGAAATCGTGCCTCCCGCTCTTTTACATTCATGACTGCGAACTGAGCCTCGCTCCGTCGTCTCAATAACTCTCCTGCGAAGAGGACAGAGCCGTTGATGATCAAAAATGTTGCCGCGATAATGGGTGATGCGAAGAGTTGTTCAAGTGGTTTTTGTAGAAACACACCAATCAGCCCTGCTGGAATGCACCCGATAATAATAAGCCAACTTACCCAACTTTCAGTCCCCGGTTTCACCTCACCCTCTTTCACGCTTGTGATTACTGTCTGAATAACCTGTAGCCAATCACGCCAGAAATAGATGAGGAGCGCAATACTTGTACCTAGATGCAACGCTACGATGAGGGGCAGAAAACAACTGCCTCCATCACATTGTGTGCCTCCTTGAATATCTCCCCAACCGAGTAACCCTGGCAAAATTACGGTATGACCAAGGCTGCTAATTGGGAAGAGTTCCGTTACTCCTTGGAGCAACGCAAGAAAAAGAATTTGTATAATATTTGGCGTCGGGACAGCTGGCGGGACAATTATTATACTTGCGATATGGAATATGGTCATGAATAGAATACTCTCTTACTGTAGATATTTTTGCACATCTTGCTGAAATTCAGCATTTGTTGCAGCGAATACAGCATGACCGTCCTTCTTGGTCAGAAAGAAGTAATAGCCAGTATTTGGCGGTGCTGCCGCTGCTTGTAAGCTTGCAAGACCAGGGCTACAAATGGGGGTTGGTGGAAACCCCTTTACAACATACGTGTTCCACGGACTATTCGTTGCTACATTTCCCCCGGAATCCGCAAGGGGCTTCCAATAGGTTGTTGGTGGCGTTTGTGTATCACGTGCGTACTGCACCGTCGGGTCTGCCTGTAGCAACCCCACCGTTTCATTATTTTGCTTATAGACACGATTCCAGTAGACACTGGCAATACCCCCACGTTCAGTGACATCGTTTTGAGGTCCAGCTTCACGTTCGACAATTGAGGCAAGCGTCAACATCTTGTAAAGCGAAAGATTATGGTGCTGTGCCAATGTGTCGAGATGATTGGTTTTGATTGTGTCGGTCATAGTTTGCAAGAGCAGGTCCACAACATCACTCGCTGTAGCATCGACAGGTATCTCGTAACTTGATGGAAAAAGTAGTCCTTCCATACTATTCCCTTGGGGAACACTTTGTAGAATTGGATACTTCGCCGCGTTTGGAAACGTGTTGATATGCTTGGTATAGTTCAAAAAGTCACTTGCTTTGAACTTTACTAAGCCCGCATTAGAAAATTGTCGTGCGATTTGCTCTAAACGCCAGCCTTCAAGGATAATGACGCGTACCGCATCAGGTTGTGCATTCAGCAACTGATCGATGATATCACTAATCGTCATACTTGAGTTCAGCTTTTTATAAATACCAGCTTCCAGATGTGTGTCCAGGCCCTTCACGCGTGCCCACACACGAAACGCCAACGCATTGCGAATGAGTCCCTTTTGCTGCAAATCTGATGCGATTTGTCCTGTACTTTCACCCTGGGAAATTTCAAAGGGGATTGATTTACCTGTCCCAGCTGGACTTGCTGGCTGAAAAATATCAGCGGTTGTATTCCAGGCATAATACGTCAAACCAAAAATAGCTGCACCAATCAGCAGTACTGCTATAATAGCGAAACGAGGACCTCTTTTCATGTTGCTCCCTCAGTTTTCCGTCCCAGGGTATCCAGATAGTCCTGGAGGATAACGGCGGCGGCATAAGCATCAATCTCTTGACTTCGTTGTCGTCGCTTTGTTTGTGTACGTCGTGTCGTGCGTCTTTGCCGTCCACGGTCTTTACCGCCTCCCCACTCATCGTCCTGTTGTGCAAGGAGACGCCGCGCCTCAACTGTTGAGAGACGCTCATCCCAAAATGTGATAGGTACAGCAATATGGAGTTTCAAGCGTTCTACAAATGCCTGCACCCATTGGCCCTGTCCATGAACCTGCCCATCCATACTAATTGGGAGTCCAACCACCAGCCCTTCGGCCTCGGTTTCCTCGATCAGTCGTTGAATGGTCGTCCACGTTTGTCCCTCATCGCGTGTGACATGCAATGTCGTATAGGGTGAGGCAAGAAATCCTCTTGCGTCACAGACCGCAACGCCAATTCTAACCTCGCCAACATCAAGTGCCATCAATCGCGCCATGTGCTTTTGCTCAGTCCCTTTGCGTAGGTATCACTTACTCTTAATACGTAGAACGTGCTAGCATGTTATTTTCTAACGAAATAGGCTATATTGGGGTAGGAATGAGAGAGAATGTGTCAAATACGGTTGCCACATTCTCTCTCATTCCTACCCCATAACATACAACGCTACTTCTTTTTTGGCGGTGTTATAGCATCTTCTGGTACGAGATGAACGGCAATATGCGCTGACCAGAAGGGAACCCATGTTGGTGTCCAACTTCCTATATGTGGTGTTGTGCTAATATCTGCCTGATGCACACCTGGAATTTTCAGGAGCAAGGCTTGCGCATCTTTAATACTTTTTCCATTAATCGAGGCTTGTACTTCTTGCGTATTGATCGCTGGCACAACACTACCCGTTGCTGTGAACGCTAGGGTAAGGGTTGATATGTTATCACTGGTTGTTTTTACCTGTTGGACCTGTACAGGGTGCCTCGCATCATCTACAACAGTAGAGTTCTGAAATGCTTTATCCTGTTTTACAAATTGGTTAAGTTGTGCAATAGCTGCATGTTGTAGTGTTGCGGAGCGTACAATAAGGACAACCACACTGAGTCTTAACTTCGCTGTAAATGTGCCATCAGCAGCAGGTTGACCAACTGTAGGAGCATTCTCCAACGTTTCAGTTGTTGTTAGAGTACCTGCTTGATCGCCAGGAGAAACTTTTGTTGCCACCCATGCTTTGAAGGTGTTTGCTAACGTTGTATGCAAGGCAGCCTTTGTCGCGTTTATATCCTGTTGAGAGACGGCGGGTGTAGTGCCTGCACCACCGCTTGTCGTTGCATCCTTATTCGTTACAGTAAGTTTCAGGTCTGAGCCACTTATTTTGTTCGCCATCGCGATTGCATTCAGACTATCAGGAGGAATAGCGTTAATACTTCCTGGGGCAACATTCCCACTCGTACCCGCTTTTTGGGCTTGTACGGGTATATCAACTGTTTCCCCTATACTACTGTTTGCGATGTCAACAACAGCCTCAGCCTGTGTCGAGAAGGAGGTACCGTCACTTGTCGTGACAATCGTTCCCGTTGGAATGGTGACAAGCGTTTTGCCACTATTTGTGAACGTGACCATGCCGGTTGCCGGTGCGGTGCCAATCTTCGTACTACTAGTTGCTTTCCCTGATCCAGTCGCCACAAAGTCATTTGTTAACTGATCGGCGGGAACAGTATTCGCTATACTACTCTTCTGATTGCTCGCAACTGCTTTTAACGCGAGGGCATGTGTGTAGTTTTTTGCGGGCAACTTGAGCGTGACATCGGCGGTTGGCAAGAAATATGCCGGGATGCCGATGAGAAGCAACAGAAGAATAACGAGTAGTAAGAGAATCGCTCCAGATCGACGTGATGATTGCTCTGGAAGCTTCTTTGTTACTGTCGCGCGTCCTGTATTAGGACGACGAGGACCTGCATTTGTTGCGGCGCGTACCGGCGTACTTGTCTTTGGACGCGCCGCTGGTGTAGTGCGCGGAGTAGGACCAAGTATTTGCTGTGAGGCACGCTTCCCCGTTGATTTTTTATTTTCGCTAGGCGTTTCTGGTATATCAAGAGCCGCAGAATTTCTCAGGCGTCCACGTGGTTGTATGAGAGTACGCTCCTCCGGTGCCATGATGATTGTTGGTCGTTCTTCGATGGGTGGAAGATCGACAGGATTGTCAAGGTCTTGTTGACGCGCGGAGGAAGCAACGTGCTCTCTATTGTCGCGTCGGCTACTGCGTGGACCGTTGGGTCTATAAATGCGTGACGGTCCCGCGCTTTCTTGCTGTTCTTGCCCCAACGGTTCACTCCAAGAATGATCCTGTACATCCTCAAGAAGCGGTGGCACATCAAACAGGTTGGCATTCGTTCCAGGGTCTTCACCCAGGTCTTCTACCTGTAGTCCACCGTCGATTTCATCTACAGCATCGTCAAAAGAGTCATCGTGAAGAGGATGTTCGCCTGTATCAAGTCCATTGATGATAGCAGAACCGCGTTGCTCGCTTAATGATGATGAAGGGAGTGCGTCTTCCATCACTGGATAGAAATCAGTACCAGGCTCTTCTCTTTCGTCTATTTCCTGTGGGAGTGGTGTTGTTCTATAAATGCTTCCTTGCCTGGGCATATCGCTTTGTTGTGACACATCCTCATATGGTGTTTCTTGTGGTGTTTGCGGTAATCCATGAAGGGTAGCCGCGTGCTTTGCTGAATTTCTCCTAATATCTTCTGCTTGTTTGTAATCAGCATCCTCTGCCCAATACGATGCAACCTCATCCGGTTGGTTATCAGGCTGGACCTGATGCAGAGAGGGCGGCGTATTGGAGTGAATATCGTAAATTTGCCCTGGTTCTGCCTTCGGTTCGTCATCAAAAGAAGATGAGAAAGTACTCTTTCCCCTCAAATTTCCGGTTGTCGTAGCGGTAAACGGATGGTCTGTGTCATGCTGTGTCGAAGAGCGTTCTGGGAGTGGACCGTACCACTGGCTCAATGGGTCTACGTTATGTGACACGTCTTTTGTACTACTGTCATCACTAGCCGGAAGTTGTACGGATGGTTTCTTCGCTGCCTGCATACGGCCTTGTGATGACGTGAATCTGCTTTTCCCAGCACTACCACCGCGTGTGGGACGAGTCGGTGGACGAGATTTTCCTGTTTGTGATGATGCTTGCGAATGTGCGACGCGAAACTTACCGGCTTGTGCGAGTGAACGTATCTGTGGGTCAGTGCTGATAACCAGAACATCTTTGCCCATTCTGCGTGCATCAGCATGGAGCACTCGCCATGCAACAAGGCTACGAAGCTGTGTTTGCGCAGGAATAACCAGAGTAACTTGTCTATTGGGAGCCTTTTCCAGGCGCTCACGTACACTCGTTACATCGTCTTCTGGACTAATATATATTTGTATGTCATCAGTCATGAGAAGCTCTTAACCCCCCTACAGCGCATGTACGTTTTATTTACAATAATTGCATGTTCTGGTGTGGATAAGATAAATGACCCTTGTAGGGACCGATTTATCACGTCCTCTTGCGTTATTAAACCGACGAGGACGCGATAAATCGGTCCCTACAGACATAACGTCAGATTAAATGTGCATGGTGTCGATAACGCGATTGAGTGCCCTTTCCAGAACATTGTTTTCATTTTGTAGCTCAATAGCTTGATAGGCCAGTGCCATTGGTGTAATATCTTGTGCGTTGACTAGGAAGCCCTCCTGATCAGCGATGGCCCCGACCATTTCGGGTTGTACGGTACGAATAATGGGTTGACGTGAAAAGGGAAGTCGCTCGGTCCATGGAAAGCTCTCCATGCGGTCAAGCAGATCGGGGAGAGCGGAACCACCACCAACCATATAGATAGCAGGAGGTAACAATTCCCCTTTGGCGAGTTCTTCGATTAGTAATTCGACACTATCCATCCACGTCTGACACTCAGGGGCGAGAATGGATTGTATTTCGTCATAACTACTGCCCTTCATTTCCCCATTACTATACCCTACTTTGAGTCGTTCTGCATCTTTAATCGAGACGCCCTTACTTGTGGCTATGCGACGCGTGAAGGTGCGTCCACCGAGCGCGAACATACGCGTCTCTTCAATGCCGCCCTGCCGTACTAACGCGATGTCTGTTGTGCCACCACCAATGTCGATAAAAATCGCTCCACTGTCCGCACTCGCGTTTGTACTCAAACAACGTGCCAATGCATACGGTTCCGCGACAATTGTGACCAATGTCAGGTCCAGACCCTGTGCCACGGTCTCTAGCGCTCCCAATTGCATCAACGGGGCGAAAGCACTAAAGAGTGTAAGCGTGAAGTGACGACCCCGAAAGCCTATCGGGTTGGAAACAATTTGTCCATCAATGCGTGCCGTGATAACCGCCGCGTTCGTGAGACGAACCTCAATGTTTTGATAGCCTGTTTCGGCTGCAATCCGCTCTTTCGCGTTTTTCAAGAGTTTCTGCTGTGCATTGGTTATCAGCGTTTCGAGTTCTTCCGCTGTGATCGGCTTCGAGGGTTGTTGTCTCTGCCTGCTGACCGTCGTAGAACTTCCCTTTACCAGTTCACCTGCAATACCAATAACCGCTTGTGGCGCAATGACTCCGCCAGCCGACTGCTCTGCTTTGATAAGTGCCTCATTGCAATTCGAGATGACGCCAGGAATATCGGTGACAATGCCGTCGGACATGTGAGCATAGCTTTGTGGGTGACGCCCCACGCCTAACACCTGCGCATGATCTCCATGCACCTCGACGATAATAGCTTTGGCATAGGCTGTTCCAATGTCAAGTGCAGTGAAAAGTTGACGTTCACCATTGCTTGCCGCGAGTGGAAGTTGTGGGTCATCATCATACTCTTCCTCGTCGTACTGCTGCTCATCGTAGTATTCTGGTTCCTCTTGTCTTCTCGATAAAAGACCCAAGAGACGTTGTAGGAGATTCGCCATTTACTTATCCAGATTCTGTAAATTCATTGTTATTTGTCCGATTTCCCTGAATATTTACGTATGTAATATTTCGTGCATGTCAGGTATGTTATAACACACCTGGGCTAGTGCTCGCAATGCCCCAACATGTTCCATTTGTTGGATGCCCCGTAGGGACCGATTCATCGCGTTCTCTTGGCCTCACTGAAACCCACGAGGACGCGATGAATCGGTCCCTACCTGATATTGTCCTTGACAAACTCTGGCACAAAATCAAGTGCGGCTCCCAGTGCGGCCTTGTTTTTACCGCCCCCTTGCGCCACTTCGGGCCGTCCACCACCCTTGCCGCCAAGTAATGCACCGACTGCACCAGCGAGCTTACCCGCATTTAGACCGCGTTTTGTAAGTGTCGGGTCGATGTTGACCTGGATACCAATCCGTTCACCCGCATTACTTGCCAACACGACGACGCCGGGCGCACGCAATTTACTGCGTACCATGTCACCCATTTCGCGCAATACTTTGTCGTCAGAAGCATCCACTGTTGTTGCCAGCACTGGAATGCCTGCGATATCTTGCGCACGCTCGACAAGCGCATCTACCTGCCGTAGAGCCGCATCGCGCTGGAACTGTGCTACCAGCCGACGTGCTAACGTCAGTTCTTGTTGCAGTTGTTCTACGCGTGTCTCCAGGATATCTGGCTGTGTTTGCAGTTTTGCCGCGACACGCTCAACCGTAGCAGACCGTCCACGGAGATATGCCTCAGCTGCACGCCCCGTCAACGCTTCGATGCGACGAATGCCAGCCGCGACACTCGTCTCTTGGATCGTGATGTAGATGCCAATTTGCCCGGTTGAGGTGCAATGTGTGCCCCCACATAGTTCGGTACTACTTCCCATAGAGACCACACGCACAAGGTCTTCATACTTTTCACCAAAGAGGGCCATGGCACCCGTTTCCATTGCTTCTTGGAGAGGCATGATCGTGGTGTTTACGGGAAAGTCGGCTCGAATCCAACGATTGATCTGCTCATCCACCTGCGCCAGTTCCGCGTCACTTAACGCGTGCGGACAGGTGAAGTCAAAGCGCAGACGCTCCGGCTCAACCAGCGATCCACGCTGCTCAACCTGTGTTCCAATCAAATTACGCAACGCTTTATGCAGTAGATGAGTCGCACTATGGTTGCGCATCGTGTCTTCACGTCTCTGCTCGACGACATCTGCTTGCACGGCATCTCCAACGCGTAAATGTCCTTCGTTCAAAGAGCCATAATGGACAATCAAGCCTTTTAGAGGGCGGCGTGTATCCTGAACGGTAAAAACGCCTGTCGTACTAAGAATATCCCCTCTATCACCAATTTGACCGCCGCTTTCAGCATAAAACGGTGTCTCGTCGAGTAGCACTAACGCTTGTTGAGGCGCACTGATACTCTCGACTTCCACACCATTTACAACTAGTCCCACGACCTTTGCACTGCCTGCAATTCCTTGATAGCCTATAAACTTCGTGGGACCGAGCCGCTTGAGTATATCCGCCAAGGCTGTATCATCCTGCGCTTGTACAAATGTACTTGCTGAGCGGCTACGCACTTGCTGACGTTGCATCGCCTCATCGAAGCCAGAGGTATCGACGGTGAAGCCCTGTTCAGAAGCGATCTCTTGCGTCAACTCAACCGGAAAGCCGTGTGTATCATACAGCTTAAACACCTCTTCACCAGGAATAACCGTCTGACCCTTCTGTTTTAGGCCATCCAGCAATTCATTGAGCAAAAGAAGTCCTGTCGTAAGTGTTTGTCCAAACTTCTGCTCTTCGAGATTGAGTATGTCGATGATGCGGTCATGCTGTGTACGCAGTTCTGTATAGTGATCGCCCATCAGAGCAATAACGGTATCTGCCGCTTCCGCTAGAAATGGTTTGTCCAGTCCTAGTAGTTTGCCGTGACGCACGGCGCGGCGTAGAATACGGCGGAAGATGTAGCCACGTCCTTCATTGCTTGGTAGCACACCGTCGGCGGCTAGGAAAACCAGCGAACGTGCATGGTCAGCAATGACACGCAGTGAGGTATCTGTCCTGCTATCATTGCCATACTTAGTGTTGGCGAGGCTCGCGAAATGGTCGATGACGGTACGGAACATATCCGTATCGAAGACCGACTCTTTGCCTTGAATAACCATGGTCAGACGCTCAAGCCCCATCCCTGTATCAATGTTCTGACGCGGCAGGGGTGTACGCTTGCCATCAAGGTCTTGATAATATTGCATGAAGACGAGGTTCCAGATTTCCAGGAACCGCTCACACTCGCAACCCGGTTTGCAATCGGGCAAGCCACAGCCATGCTCAATGCCACGATCAAAGTATATTTCGGAGTCAGGGCCGCATGGTCCAGAAGCTCCCGGCGGTCCCCACCAGTTATCTTCCAGGCGCACAATCGCCTCATCGGGAAAGCCCGCGATCTCATGCCAATAGACGGGTGCCTCATCATCTTCTGGATGCACCGTCGGATGTAAACGATCAGCAGGTAATTCAACCACCTTTGTGAGAAACTCCCATGCGAACCCGATGGCTTCGCGTTTGAAGTAGTCACCTACCGAGAAGTTGCCCAACATCTCAAAGAAGGTTAGAGTACGTTCGTTACCCACCTTATCAATGTCTGTGGTACGAAAACACTTTTGTGCCGAGGTGAGCCGAAGTGCTGGTGGCGTCTCACGCCCTAGAAAAAAGGGAATCATCTGCTGCATACCAGCCGTAGTAAGCAGCACCGTTGGGTCATTATGTGGTACCAGCGATGAACTGGGCATGACACGATGCCCTTTGCTGGCAAAATATTCAAGATAACGCGCACGCACTTGTGCGCTTGTAATAGTAACATCTACAGACACAGCAGCCTCCTCGATGTGAGCATCAACCGTCTTTGCTCTGGTGCGCGTTCACTTGCCTGGGATATCGCGCACGTTTCTGTTTTTTATAAAAGAGTCCACCGTGTGGTGTCCTCAGATGTGTTGTAATATATGTACAACGATGTCTTCTATTATACGCTATATGTCTACATGAGACTCGCATTGATGAAGGATAGTGTAGGGACCGATTTATCACGTCCTTGTCGGCAATTGAAAAGGCCAAAAGGACGCGATGAATCAGTCCCTAATGAACTTTGACAACCGAAAACGGGAATGGTGGTAGGGGCAGCAATTCATTGCGCCCGAAGATGGGGGTGGTGGGGCAAACGTCCCCGCAACGCCTCTCATGGTAACGTGGACCCTCCCCTGCCCATCTTTGGGCGCAATGAATTGCTGCCCCTACCGAGAGGATTCCCGTTTTCGATTGTCAACGTTCATCAGGCGATGTGCATCCTGCTTATTTTGCTTCGACGTGACATAATGATGACAGCTAATAGACATAATGATGACAACTACTATATGCAAGCGCATTATAACAAAGGTAAGAAGGTACTGCAATGGACAATGGAGAGCCGCTTGTGCTTCCACTGCGTACACTGCTAGTTTTATGTGGAGTAGCAGGCGCGGGGAAAAGTACGTTCGCACATCGCTTGGTGGAAGAGCACTCCGCGCAAGGGTTACGCACAACCTCTATTGTCTCGTCGGATTATTGCCGTGCGCTTATATGCGACGACGATAATAATCAGCATGTGAACCGTGATGCCTTTGACCTGCTCTACTACATCGTGCAGAAGCGTCTCTTACAAGGACGTTTCACAATTGTGGACAGTACCGCACTACAAGCCAGTACACGACAAAAACTCCTTGAAATCGCGCAACGCCATCATTATAATGCCTGCTTACTTGTTTTCAATACATCGCCCGCGATTTGTATACAACGTGACTCCATGCGTATACGTAAAGTAGGTGAAGAGGTCATCCGCTATCACGAGGGATTGCTCAATCAGGTATTGAGCGATGCGCCCCATGAAGGGTGGCAACAAATCCGTGTATTTGGGGAACAAGAACAATCAGGGTATCGTATACTTATTGGCGAGGTGTAATGATACGATGGTGCGAATCAACAATAGTAATGCGGATACGTCGATGGTAGGGACCGATGTATCGCGTCCCCAGCACGAGCGAAGCAATGTGCGCGTTCCCTTGTCACGTACTGGATGCACCAATTATCACGTCCTTGTTAGTAAACAGGAATGTTGGAGGACGTAGAAATGTATTGCGCGTTCTGTAAACATGGTCGATTGGGGCAAAGGACGTGATAAATCGGTCCCTACAGAGGTGCTATTTTGTGAAACACGATTATCACGCCCATCAGATATACGCAAAAATAAAGCAAACAAACGTTTTTTCAACAGGGGATTGTCTTTCTTTATAGTAAAGAGAGTGAGTCATATGTTATGAGGCAGTATCAAGAATATAGAAATGACGAAAACACAGTGCATAGTATGCATAATCAGGCGACGGACCCGCTTATGAGGAGTGTCACTGTGCCACTATCAACACCATATATTCTTAAGGAGACACGAGGTCAACGTATTCAGCGTACCATAAGAAGCATTTTCGCCGCCATTTTTCGGAAAATCAATCAACTTATTGGTCTAGCGTTAGCAGTGCTCTTATTATTATTATTCACGCGCTTCCTGCTGAACTTCTTCGAGATTACGACGAGTGTGTTTACAGGTTGGATTCATCTGCTCACAGACCCACTTGTCTATCCCTTCGAGAACCTTGTGCCATCACTGCCCTTTAACGGCTTCAGCATCGACGTGACCACGCTCGTTGCTATTGTCGTTTGGACTATAGCTGTGATGCTTGTGCGTCAATTCATTCGTATACTCGTCGGAAAATGGTAACGCATGAACAACACGCCTGTCCTCTGGCAACGACCAGAGCTACACTTCCCTGTGCCGTTTGATACGCTTTTCTTCGATGTTGATGGTGTCCTGATCGACACTCTCGCTTCGTTTCATGCCACCGATATTGCTGTCGCTGAATACGTTGCTGGCACTCTCCATCATCTTGACTGGGGACAGCACGAGGGTAAGGCATTGATGACAATTGCCGATGTCGATGCCTTCAAGCAAGCTGGTGGGTACAATAATGATTGGGATATGTGCTATCTGCTCGCGGCACTTGGCACCGCACGACTACGGGAATGGAAGAGTACACCCCTTGCGACACGTACAAGCCAGGAATGGGCAGTGCTATCGCGTGCTGCAAATCTGCAAGGGCATGGTGGGCGTGCATGGGTTGACGCAACCTTTCCTGCCAGTACGCGCCTCGACTACGACAGAATCGGCGATATTTACCACGAATACTACTGGGGTGCAACCGATATCCGTACCCGCTTCGGTCACGAGCCACGCTATTTGCCCACTTTTGAGGGCTTTGTACATCAAGAGAGAATGCTCTATACTCCCAACTTCTTCGCTCAACTTCGACACGCCGGAATACAACATCTAGGCATGATTACCGGACGCGTCGGACCAGAGGTTGATAGTGCCTTAGAGCGCATGGAAGCCTATAGTGGCGAGAAGTGGTGGGAAGTCATCATCGCCGCCGATACATGTCCCAAGCCCAATCCTCGCGCCTTACGCTTAGCAGTAGAGGCCACAGGAGCGCGAGGCGGCATCTACATTGGAGATACCGCCGACGACCTCGATCTTATCAAAAACTATCAAGCGACAAAAACTCTCGCTGAACCCAACTTCTTAGCCGCAGTCCTCGTCATCCAGTCACAAGAGGTCGAGTTATATAAGCAGCGTGGAGCTGATTTTGTGGTGCGGTCTGTAGAAGACTTGCTCTGGTGTTTGCC
>CAXTWV010000116.1:0-13561 GCA_964248005.1 uncultured Ktedonobacteraceae bacterium
TATTCAGGAAATGTCGTAGACAATTTGTCTCACTAAAAGGAGAAAACGTGTATGGACCCTATTATTGCCGGTGTGATCGGCGTTGTCGTACTAATCGCACTCTTTCTTATGTTGTCTTCAATTCGAGTCGTACAACAGTATGAACGTGGCGTCATCTTTGTGCTAGGGCGTCTTACTGGTGCGAAAGGTCCGGGCATCTTCCTAGTTCCACCATTCATCTCGCGTATGGTCAAAGTTGACTTGCGTATCGTCACACTAACCGTTCCACCACAAGAGGTCATTTCACGTGACAACGTGACTATAAAAGTGACGGCTGTATTATACTTCTATGTAGTTGATCCTTCGGCGGCAGTTGTCAACGTGATGAACTTCATCCAAGCAACCACCCAAATTGGGCAAACCACGCTCCGTAACGTGCTTGGTCAATCTGAGTTGGATGAGATTTTGTCACAACGGAACAAGATCAACCATGATCTGCAAACCATCATTGATGAGCATACTGAGCGTTGGGGCGTCAAGATGACAGCTGTTGAGATCAAGGATGTTGAGCTGCCTGTCACCATGCAACGCGCAATGGCGAAACAAGCAGAGGCAGAACGCGAGAAGCGTGCGAAAATTATTCACGCGGAAGGCGAGTATCAGGCTTCGACTCAATTGGCGAAAGCTGCTAGTGTAATTGGCACACAACCAAACGCGATGCAATTACGTTACCTGCAAACATTGACGGAGATAGCCGTTGAGAAAAACTCGACAATCATCTTCCCGCTTCCTATGGACCTTGTACAACCTTTGATGAACATGATGAAACGTGAAGCTCAGCCACAGCAAGTGACACTTGATGGACCATACGTACCGGAGAAAAACGGTCATTTGTCTCAATCACCTCAGTAGTTGATGCAAAAAAAATAGAGATGCCACGTGGCGAAAGATTTCGCCACGTGGCATTGTTCGTTATGAATTGTTATGGTTTTCGACTTGCTTGCTGCGAAGGTATTCAGCGCATGCGCGATATGTTTCCTCCGAGATGAGACCTTTGGATACATAATGCGTGAGCATCACGTCCAATTTCAAAATACTCATCAGATTGTATCCATGCTGCCGTAGACGCTCTGCCGCCCCATGCTCACGGTCGATGAGGACAATAACGTCTTTCACCTTCAGCCCGTTTTCTTCCAACAATGCCGCGGTTTCTAGCGTACTACTTCCTCGCGTGATAAGATCGTCGATGATCAGTACGGTATCACTTTTCGTAAAACGGCCTTCAATTCCGCGCTTCCCAGTCCCTTCTGGACGGATACGTGCGTAGATCATCGGAGTTGAAGTCTCTAGCGAGTATGCCGATGCCAGAATAAGCCCTCCTACTGGTACTCCCGCGACTATGTTGAAGGAATGAACGCGTGCGCGGCGCAATGATTGCGCCAAATTAATTTCTTGTTGCATGAGTTTCGCAGCAACACTTAATGCGGTTGGGTTGCTAATTAAGACCTTGGGATTGACAAAAATCGGCGAGCTAACCGCCGACTCGCTCACCGTAAAATTCCCAAATTGTACTGCGCCAAGATCGAATAGCATCTGTGCCAACCAAAGATTATCCAGGGACTGCTCTTTCGCCACCTCTCATCATCCTTTCTGCGGAGAACGTCTTGTTTTATGGAGTATATCATACGAAGATATGTCCATGCTATACTCTCGGCATAAAAAAGCATCAAGACACAATGACACAACTTGACATATTTACATTCATAAAAACTGCTGGTAGTATATCCATACCTTTTTACGTGGGGCATTCGTTCTTTAGTGAGTATGAATGTTTTCTTGTATTTTGTAGTTACAGACAGAAGGAGTCCAATGTATGTATCAAGTACCTCCTGAGAAGCGCTCTGGAAAGAAAATTGTACTATCAATTGTCGCTCTCCTCGTTATTCTTAGTGTGATCCCAGCCATTGTCTTTACAGCATTTGGTCACGCAGAGAGCGCACATGCTCAGTCCGCTGTTCGTCCTCTGACATTTAAGTCGTATGGCAAGTTACGTGTTGCATTGGCCCAACAAGGGGCTACGCCACCTCCTACTGATACGCAGTGTCGTACCGCTTCTGGCTTCCCATGCTACAGTCCACAAGAAATTCGCAATGCTTATAACGTAACTCCATTGATCAATGCTGGCTACAATGGCAAAGGTCAAACAATTGTGCTCGTTGATTCTTTTGGTAGTCCTACTATCGCAAGTGATCTACAGACATTTGACAAAGGGTATGGTCTTCCTAACCCGCCATCGTTCAAAGTACTTTCCCCACTTGGTACCGTCCCTTTTGATCCAAACAACAGTGATCAGGTAGGGTGGGCTTTTGAAACAACGTTGGATGTCGAGTGGGCGCACGCTCTTGCTCCTGGAGCAAGCATCGTTCTGCTTACCAGTCCAGTCTCGGAGACTGAAGGTGTACAAGGCTTGCCACAGTTTCTGCAACTAGAGCAGTACGCTGTTCAACATAAACTAGGCAAAATCATTTCTCAAAGCTGGGGTGCAACTGAGCAGACACTCACCGACACGGCGGGTAAGAATGTGGTAGCCCAGTATGAAAGTTTCTATCAACAAGCCACCACCAAATCGCACGTCTCTTTCTTCGCTTCATCTGGCGACTCTGGTGCATCCAACGTTGGCCTAGATGGAACAACATACTACAAATTCCCCACAGTGATCTTCCCAGGTTCTTCACCCTATGTCACCTCTGTTGGTGGAACCAGCCTCTACGCAAGTACTTCTGGTAAATATGGGTCTGAAGTTGTATGGAATAATAACACGGGTGAGGCTGGCGGTGGCGGTATCAGCGCACTCTTCCCTGAGCCGAGCTACCAGAAGAATAACCTATCCTCAGCCAATAATACACAGTTGAACGGCAAGCGTGGTATTCCTGACATTGCTTACAATGCCGATCCAAGAACGAGCATTTTGGTGTACCTGAGTGCTATTCCTAATGCTGCTGCTTACTATCGCATTGGTGGTACAAGTGAGGGTGCCCCACAGTGGGCAGGCTTGGCAGCAGACTTCAACCAGAAGGCTGGCCATGCATTAGGTTTCTTGAATCCTGCACTGTACCAGCTTGGAAACAGTAAGGACGCAAGCCAAGTCTATCACGACATCACCATTGGCAATAACTCGGCAAATGGTGTCGTTGGCTATCACGCCGCACCCGGTTGGGACCTTACCACTGGTTGGGGCACTCCTAAGGCAAAACAACTTGCCGATGAGCTAGCTTGGTACTAGTGTATAGCCTAAGTAAATATTCATAGAGACAAGAGAGCAAATGGAGCCGATGAATGAGTTCATCGGCTCCATTTGCTCTCTTGTCTCTATCATGCCGACAACTTGCATCTCTATTGGAACTATGATAACCTACCTCATGTAGAAGAGCGAAATATAGAACAATTTTTTAGGTGAAATACTATGCCAATTCTTAGTTGTACAGAGGTGGGAAAGTCGTTTGGTGCCGAGCGCATCTTTTCTGGCATCACATTTCAAATTAATGAGCATGATCGTATAGGGCTGGTTGGTCCTAATGGAGCAGGGAAATCTACACTACTCAATATCCTGGCACGTCGGGAGCAGCCCGATGAGGGTTCAGTGGCTATCGCACGTACTATCCGTGTTGGCTATCTCACACAATATGTTGATTTTCAACCACAAAATACCTTACGCGAAGAACTTTTAACCGTCTTCTCTGAATTGCGCTCCTGGGAACAGGAATTAAGTACTCTTACTCAGGAAATGTCGTCGGCTGCTACGCAAGAAAACAAAGCACTGTATAACACACTTCTAGCTCGTTATGATGAGTTACAAACTCGCTATGAACACGAAGGTGGTTATACCTACGAAAACCGTGTCGAGCAGGTGCTTGATGGCCTTGGCTTCACGCGTGAGCAGCAAGCGTCTCCTGTCATGCGTCTTAGTGGTGGACAACAGACGCGAGCTTCTCTGGGAAAACTACTGTTGCAAGAACCCGATCTACTTTTGATGGATGAGCCAACAAATCACCTTGACCTTGCAGCTCTTGAATGGCTAGAGACATATCTTCTCAGTTGGAAAGGTGCAATGGTTATCGTTGCGCATGATCGTTACTTCCTCGATAAAATCGTATCTCGAACAATAGAAATGGCGTTTGGGCGCATTGAGGAATACCCAGGCAACTACACCAAGTACCTCAGTCTACGTGAAGAGCGTATGGAGCGGCAAGCCCGTGAGTACGAGGCACAACAAGCTCATATAGCCCATACAGAGGAATTTATTCGTCGCTATAAAGCAGGACAACGCAGTAAAGAGGCACGAGGGCGACAAAAACTGCTAGACCGTCTTGAGCGCGTCGAACGCCCACAGGACTTTCCCGAACTGCACTTCGAGTTTACTCAGGTGACTGATAGCGGCCTCGTTGTTATCTCAACCAACAAACTCGCTGTCGGCTATGGTGGCGGCTCAAGACGTGACCCGCAACATAGTAGTGAACCTACCACGCTTGTGCAGGTTGCCGACCTGGAGTTATTGCGTGGAGATCGTGTTGGCTTTATTGGTCCTAACGGTGCTGGCAAGACCACTGTGCTACGCACGCTGATTGGTGAACTCCCTCCGGTGAGTGGACACGCGACTATTGGACACAATGTACGTATTGGTTACTACTCACAAACTCATGCTGGCCTCAACTATGAACGTACCATTCTCGACGAAATTCGTCAGATTAGCGTCTTAAGTGAAGAGGGCGCACGCAGTTTTCTAGGACGTTTCCTTTTTTCTGGCGACGATGTGTTCAAACCAATTGGCGCGTTAAGTGGTGGCGAACGTAGCCGTGTCGCATTGGCAAAATTGACGTTACAAGGCTCTAACCTGCTCATCCTGGATGAACCAACAAACCACCTGGACCTACAATCACGTCAGTTCTTGGAAGAGGTATTAAGCGAATTTGATGGTACCTTGCTCTTCGTCTCGCACGACCGTTACTTTATCGACAGTCTTGCGACAAAAGTCTGGGCCATTGAAGACGGCGTATTGATCCCCTACATGGGCAACTACACCGACTATCGAACGAAAAAGCAGCCAATTTTGCTCGACGTACCCGCACCAGTTGCCAAGAAAACACCCATTGTCGAAAAGCCTTCCGTGCCAGTCGTAAAGCCAAGCAACAAAAGGCCCGCAAGGACAAAGACACGTACCGTCGAAGACGTTGAGCGTGATATCGAAAAAGCCGAGGCACAGGTCAAAACCGTAGAAACTGCCCTCTCAGAAGCAGCCTTGAACGCAGATGGAGAGCAGCTGACACAACTATCAGCAGACTACGAACAAGCCAGAGCACGAGTAGACGAACTGCTCATCGAATGGGAACGTCTCGCCGACGAGATGGGTGCTTAACAACGTTCCCTATCTTCTTCGTCGCACTCCACGTATCATTCCAACAATGAACCCAATGATGGCTAAAATAATCGGTACAACTGCCGCAACCGCAAGCCACAATCCCAAAAAGAGGAGTGGCAATAAAAATGTAGTATGCGCTTGCAGCTCAAAGATGATTTTCCTATAGGCAGGACGATACCCTATACCGATACCAAGAATTACAATTGGAATGAGACTGAAGAAAACCGTCACGAGAACGCGCAGGAAGCCATGACGATAGGCCCCACGTGCAGCGTTTACACACAGAATTGCTAATCCCAAACTCTCCAAAAGAAATGAAAGTGTCATAGGCAGCGTTGGACGAATAATTGGGATAAGTCCACCAATGATGCCAAGCAATAGACCCACAAATTGCATCCCCATCCCTACAAGAAAGGACAACGGTCCACCACGTCGCTTCTCTGATGCGATTAACTCATTTTTGGGCAGTGTCTTATCTTTATTTTGCGCAATTGCGATGCTCGACATGATATTTGTTTTGATGGCATAACTCTCTGGGTTGCTTGCATCAAGTTCAAGCGAGCGTTCAATTGCAGCCAGTGCTTCCTGATGGCGTCCCATATTCGTTAGCAGCACAGCTCCCATACTCCATGCAAGTGCGTTATCCGGTTCTTGTTGACGTAACTGCTGAACAACCGCGAGTGCCTCTGGAAAGCGGCCCATCGTACCCAGAATTTGTCCTCTCAGGGTCAGCCCTGAACTCTCTCCGGGGGTAATTTGTAGGGCTTGATCCGTGAGACGTAATGCCTCTTCTCCATTCTGCATCTGCAACTGTTGTGATGCCTGATCGAGAAGGAACGCACTTTGCTGTTGTCGGTGCTGCTCAACTTCGGCAGAACGCAATTGCCCAGATGTAGTTCTTGGCTGTTGTTGAGCAGAGGGTACTACTTGTGCCGTCGCTGTTGCATTATACGAACCTTGATGTACCTCAGCTCTTTGGGGTGTTTGTGGGACACTTGTCGCATACACAGGAGCTTCGGTTGGGCGTGGAGTTTGTACTATTGGAAACGCACTTCCTACAAGTACAATAGGACTTGGTGCTTGCCCAAACACTTGTGGACGTTGCTGCAATGCTAAGTTGTTTGCGAGATAGGTATACAGTGTTTGAAGCGTAACATTTCCTGTCATTGACTCGGCTGCACCGCCACTCAAACCAACAATCATACGATACATCAGCAAACCTAGCCCACGCTCTCCTATCTCTGCACTAAATGCGTTACCTCGACACGAGCCAACTATAATTCGATCTCGTTGCTGCTGTAGTCCATTGAGAAGTGCAGGACCCAGAAGTGGCTGAGCATCATAAGGCGAGTTTTGGCGCGTACTCCATCCTTGACCTGTTTGGAATGAGTCAAGTATGAACACTATCTGTGCGGCGCGACTCTGTGTCACTACCTGTTGCGCTAGTGAGGGAAGATGAAGAGCCGTACTTGGATTTCCATAAGAGGTGTTTGCCAGAGCAAGATATCCTTCACCACTGCTCTCGTTAAGAAACGCATGGCTGGCGATATAGATGAGAACGAGATCATCAGGCTGAGCAATTGAAAGGCAAAGTTGTAGTACAAGAGACTCAATGAGTTCTCTTGTAGCATTTGCACCATACACATGCTGTACATCGGCTGGTGCCCATTTGCCGCCCCTCTCGTTCACAATCCATTGAGCAAACGCGCGTGCATCGTTTTCAGCAAACTGAAGTGGCTGAAATATAGTGTCCTGGTAGGAATTGACACCTACGACAAGTCCAAGGCGTCTACCCATGCTCATTCCCTCTATGTTTAGTATTTTCTGTAGACCGTGTGAGTATTGTACGCTACATCACGTATACGCGGTGAGAAATAGGCCCAAATAGGTACTTTTTGGATGTCTTTCGTGACGTTATGTTTACTCACATGTCTAAAAATAGAATATGCTATACTTGTTGGGGAAGCTTTACTGCATAAAGGAGGCGCATCGAATGCCGCGTGTCTTAGGAATAACAGGAAATATTGCATGTGGAAAGACCTCTGTAGGACACATGTTATTAGAACTTGGTGCCGAACGCTATATTGATGCTGATGCAACTGTCCATGCTCTCTACGAACATGGTCAGCCTATTGCAGTAAAGGTCGCGGAAGCATTTGGCCCTTCTGTCATCGCAGCAGATGGCAGTGTTGACCGTAAAGCGTTAGGTGCCGTCGTGTTTCAAGATGCCGACTCTATGCACCGCCTTGAACGCATTGTGCATCCTGCCGTAGGGAGTGCGATGATGCACGAACTCTCTCTTGTCAGCGCAACCGGTATCGTGATTATTGACGCCGTAAAGTTATTAGAAGGAAATTCTGGCGCACTCTGTCAAAGTAAATGGATGGTGACATGTCCAGAAGCACAAGAGTTTGCGCGTCTCATCGAGCGTAACGGCTTTAGTGAGCAAGAAGCGTGGGCACGTATTCATGCTCAGCCCTCCGTTGCCGACAGACTTCCCCTCGTAGACGAAGTGATCGACAACGGCGGTTCTCAGGAAGAGACGCGCCAACAGGTCATAGCAGCCTTTGCCCGTTTTCGCGGCAAGTATCCAGCGTCGTAATCTCTATCTTTGCGCGTCGTCTTCGCTTTGCCCTGCTCTGGTCCCTATAACAACAAAGAGTGGATCGTGGCCTCTGCGGAACCATGATGATTGTGCATCCACATGGCGTTCAACCTCGACCTTAGAAAAGCCTCCTGCAAGCGTGTAATATCTTTGTACAAGTGCTATATGACTCTCGTTATCCCCCTCATACCAGATACGTACAGCCTTCGTCGGAAACATCCTATCGGAAAAACTTACCAGCGAAACGCCTCCTGGCTTGAGTACCCGCGCAACCTCACGAAAGACCTCAACAGGTCGTTTCAGATATTGCACCGATACCGTATTGATAACTGCATCAAAATGACCATCCTCAAAAGGAAGTTGTGGATTTTTATTCAAATTATGCACAACAAAACGTGTCAACTGCGTATTTGCCTTGAGTTCTGCCTCATTCATCCCCAATCCCACCACTTCCGAATAGTGCGCCTCCTCTGGTAAATGTGAGCGAAAGCTACTCATGATATCAAGAACGGAAGCATTCGTTGGAACATGGCGACGAATAGCATCTGTCACCGTAGCAATTGCAACATCATCAATATGTACAACCATACGTGGTGCAACATAAAAATTGCCATCGTCTGATTCGTCTTGTCGTGTGAAGTCCTGTGGCGTAAAGTTACTAATCATTCTAATGTCCTTATGTATATCGAAAAAATCGTGTTGGCTCTTATAATTATGTACCGTTTCAACGCCTAAAAAGCAAGGGTTACAGACTACTACGAAGTTGGTTGATCGCATAAAACAAAAAGCAGAGCAAATTTCCCTTGACATGACAGAGATTTAGCGGGTATAATTCTAACAATTTGAAACATGTATCCCAAACACTTTATGCTGTGAAAAGGCGCATATCATCATGACTTCAACCATCTGGCTTGTAACAATACAAGCAACAATACAGAGGACGTATTGTCGCATAACCCATCTCATAGATGGGCCAGATGGCGTTTTTCAAGAATGTGCTTTTTCTTCCTCATCCCGTTTCCAGGGGTGAGGAATTTTTTTTGACCTTTTTATGCTTTCTAGGAGGACATATGAGCAATATTACACTTTCTCCTGCACACAACACACTTACACCTATAGCGGGGACCTTTAAAGGCAAAGATATCGTTTCTCTCGATCAATTTTCGCAGACAGACCTCTATCAGCTTTTTACTCTGACGCATAGAATGAAACGTCTTGTTCTCAATAGCGAATCTTCTACCTTACTAGCAGGCACACTCACCTCATTGCTATTCTACGAGCCTTCCAGCAGAACTTTTGGCTCGTTCGCGGCGGCAATCAAGCGTCTTGGCGGGCAAACGCTCGATATTCAAAGCCCTGAAACCGTTACCTCTGTCTATAAAGGCGAATCGTTTGAAGACACCATTCGCGTCTTCGAGGCATATTCGGACGCGATTGTAATGCGTCATAAAATCTCCGGTGCTGCTAAGCAAGCGGCAGAAACAGCCGAGTATGTCCCGATTATCAATGCAGGTGATGGCAATAACGAACATCCAACGCAAACGCTGCTTGATCTCTACACGCTTTATGAAACATTTGGCAGACTCGACAACCTCACCGGACTGCTAGTTGGCGACCTACTGAATAGTCGTACCATTCACTCGCTTATCAGAGGGCTTTCCCTGTTCAGAGGCAATACTGTGTATCTGCTCTCACCACAACGCTTACGGCTAGCACGCGAGGACTACCAGTACTTGCAAATATGTGGTATCAATATGATTGAGATTACTCGTGAACAAGATATACCTTACGACTGCGATTTTTGGTATTGGACACGAATACAAAAAGAACGCTTTGCCTCTCTTGAAGACTACAACGGCGTCGCGCAAGAGACGTTCAATGTGACACCACAACTTATGGAACGGTACGCCAATAAGAACATGATTCTGATGGACCCGTTACCACGTGTGGGAACAATTGATCCATCTGTTGATCGTGATCCTCGCGCCGTGTATCTACGTTCACAAATTCGTAACGGGTTATATACGCGCATGGCTTTGCTTGCATTAGTGCTCGGAAGAGCGTAATGAAAGGGATGAACATGTCAAATATAACACTACAAAAAAATTTGTTAACGGAAGTTGGTCCTATGTCTACAGTTACTCAAAGAAAAACACCTGGCTATGGCAGACTTATTCTTGAGGATGGCATCGTTCTGGAGGGAACGTCATTTGGCTATGAGGGTGCCACTACAGGAGAGGTAGTTTTTAGCACTGGCATGGTGGGCTATCCCGAAGCTTTCACCGATGCTTCCTTCGCTGGTCAAATCCTCAATATGACCTATCCACTCATCGGCAATTACGGTGTGCCTGAACGCTCTTGTTGGGAAAGTGACAGAGTGCAGGTTTCCGGTCTGATTGTCTCCAACTACACAGATGAACCCTCCCATCGTCAAAGTATCATGAACCTCGGTACATGGTTACAGGAGCAAGAAGTGCCCGCGTTGGAAATTAAAGACACGCGTTTCCTGGCAAAGCACATTCGTAATCATGGGGCAATGCTCGGTAAAATTGTCTTTGACACTGATATCGCCTTTCATGATCCCAACACCGACAACCTTGTAGCCCAGGTCTCAAACCCGCACGTTTCTATGAATGGTGATGGTGACATTACGCTTGCTTTGCTCGACTGTGGAGCGAAACATAACATCGTACAATCACTACTCGCACGTAATATTCGTGTCATCACTGTTCCCTGGGACTACGATCTTTTCTCCCCCACGCGCGGCTTTGACTTTGACGGTCTCTTGATTTCTAACGGTCCTGGCAATCCCAAGATGCCACAAAAGACCATTCAAACCATTCGTACCGCGTTAGAGCAAAAAATGCCGACGCTTGGCATCTGCCTGGGTCATCAACTCCTAGCTCTCGCGGCTGGTGGTGATACCTACAAGCTCAAATTTGGACATCGTAGTCAAAACCAACCCTGTCTATTGGAGGGTTCAAAACGCTGCTACATTACCACACAAAATCACGGCTTTGCTGTAGGAACACTGCCACCTGATTTCACATCATGGTTTATCAATGCGAACGATGGCAGCAACGAAGGTATGCAGCACAACACGCTGCCCTTCTTTTCGGTACAATTTCATCCAGAAGCAACACCAGGACCAGAAGATACCGAGTGGATTTTTGACTACTTTCTGGACAAAATAAAAGGGAACTAAACGTGAAGACATTACAAAAGGTGTTGGTGTTGGGAGCGGGCGCACTCAAAATCGGGCAAGCCGGCGAGTTCGATTACTCTGGCTCGCAAGCACTCAAAGCGTTGCGTGAAGAAGGCATTAGCACCGTGCTTGTCAATCCAAACATCGCCACTATCCAAACCTCAAAAGCATTGGCGGACGAAGTGTACTTCTTGCCTGTTACACCCTTTTTTGTCGAGAAGATTATCGACAAAGAACGACCCGATGGCATCCTGCTCTCTTTTGGGGGACAGACTGCTCTTAATTGTGGAGTCGATTTGTTCAAAAACGGTGTACTAGAAAAATATAATGTGCAGGTATTGGGTACGCCCGTTTCAGCAATTCTCTTGACAGAAGATCGCCAGGAGTTCGCGCAACATCTCGCCAGCATCTCCATACCCACTCCTCAGAGCAAAAGCGCGGAAACACTGGAAGATGCTCTTGCGATTGCGAAAGAAATAGGCTTTCCTGTCATGGTCCGTGCGGGTTTCGCGCTCGGTGGACAGGGATCAGGCATCGCACACCATCTCGAAGAGTTAGAGCACATCGTTACTGGTGCGCTGGCCTTTGCGCCCCAGGTACTCATCGAGCAGTACCTGCATCACCATAAAGAGGTTGAGTACGAAGTGGTGCGCGACAGTTATGATAACTGCATTACTGTCTGTAACATGGAAAACATGGACCCACTTGGCATTCATACGGGTGAGTCCATTGTCTTAGCTCCAAGTCAAACGCTCACCAATGCCGAATATCACGAGTTACGCAGTGCATCAATCAAAATCGTTCGTAGTCTCGGCATTGTTGGCGAATGTAATGTGCAGTTCGCGCTCGACCCCAAAACTTCTGCCTACAATGTGATTGAAGTCAATGCGCGTCTCTCGCGTAGTTCTGCCCTTGCTAGTAAAGCAACAGGTTATCCACTTGCCTATGTCGCTGCGAAATTGGCGTTAGGCTATGGCTTAACCGAACTCAAAAATGAGGTGACGGGCGTTACGCAAGCATGTTTCGAGCCAAGCCTGGATTATCTTGTGGTGAAGATACCACGTTGGGACCTGGACAAATTCAAGGGTGTCGATGAAACGATTGGCACAGGCATGAAGTCCGTTGGTGAGGTAATGGGGATTGGGCGCACCTTTGAAGAAGCCTATCAAAAAGCCATTCGTATGCTGGACCTGGACATCGAGGGGGCAACCTCAGAAAAAGTCTTTGGCAGTACAGAATCTATAGACGATGCGATCAACAAATATCTCTACACGCCTACGCCTAAACGGATGTTTGCGCTGGCCATGGCCCTGCGTTCTGGTATCTCCATCGAAAAAATTTACGATATCACTGGTATCGATCCCTGGTTCTTATACAAGATCAAACGGATTGTCGATGCCGAATATGACCTGCAAGCCAGACAGGACCTCTCCACGAGTCGGCTGTGGGAACTCAAGCAAATGGGTATCTCCGACAAACGTATCGGTGTGCTGACAGGCAAAACAGGCTTAGAGATACGCACGTTACGTAAAGACCTCGGCGTCACACCAAGTATCTTTCAAATAGACACGTTAGCAGCTGAATTTCCTTCGGATACCAACTACCTCTACATGACCTACAATGGACACCACAACGATGTAGAGCCGATACGCGACGAAGGTGTTGTCATTCTCGGTTCCGGCCCTTACCGTATTGGCTCATCAGTTGAATTTGACTGGACCAGCGTAAGTACTGTTGAAGCACTCAAACGCCACAACAAACGCTCCGTCATTATCAACTGTAACCCCGAAACGGTCTCGACGGATTACGATACCTCAGACCGTTTATACTTTGAAGAACTGACCTTCGAGCGTATCACTGACATCTGCGAATTTGAGTCGCCCTATGGTGTTATCGTCTCCGTCGGTGGGCAGACACCAAACAACCGCGCCAAAGCTTTGCAAAACTACGGTATTCCGCTTCTCGGCACCGATGCCACTAATATTGATCGTGCCGAGGACCGTAACAAGTTTTCCAACCTGCTCGACACGCTCGACATTCGTCAACCAGAGTGGAATAGTTTTGCTAACATCGAGGAACTCACCAGCTTTGCTGAACGTGTTGGCTATCCAGTCCTTGTACGTCCATCGTATGTACTTTCCGGCAGTGCCATGAACATCTGCTATACAAAAGACGAACTTGTGCGTTACACCAAAGATGCGGCAGCGGTCTCACCGGAGCATCCTGTCACGGTCTCCAAATTTTTCGAGAAATTCAAAGAGATCGAGCTTGACGCCGTGGCGCAACATGGCGAAATCAAAGCATTCGTCGTCTCAGAACATATCGAAAATGCAGGCGTACATTCTGGTGATGCCAC
>CAXTWV010000117.1:0-13342 GCA_964248005.1 uncultured Ktedonobacteraceae bacterium
CCCTACTATACGACGTTCTTAGCGTGCGGCATATGGTGTATAGTAGGGTAGCCCCTTGTGGCGTCCGTTGTGAATATACGTATCGTTAAATTGAAATACTGAAAACCGCAACCTACACATTACGAAAGTCTACGCGCCATATTGTACCTTTGCCTGCTATTATACCTACATGAGAATGTACGCTTGAATAGGATGCATTTGACATCGACTCTTATCACGCTGGGGCTTCCGCAAAGGTGATCCTGCCATTCAACATCTTCCCACCCTCAAATGAGATAATTCCCTAAACAATGGAAACGATACACTATCCATTAGCAAAATGTGGAAGCGTAGTCGGTGGCAAACTCTTCGAAGGAGCGTGCCGGGCGACCGAGGAGTAATGGCACATCCTCGCTGAGCCAGCTAGCGTCGCCATCGGCGACCATGCCGAAGAACTGAGCGTTCATCTCGGCTACCTCTTTAGGGAGGCCAGCATGAATCATCGCGTTCTTGTCCTCCTCGAAGCTCAGCTCCTGGTAGCTGATCGGGCGACCGAGTACCTTTGAGAGTGTCGCCGCCACATCGGAATAGGTGATCAGTGCTGGGCCGGTGAGTTTGTATATCTTTCCGATATGCGAGATGGGTGAAGCAGCAATCTCGGCGGTCACTGCGGCTACATCTCGGACATCGATCATGCCCATGCGCCCCTTGCCAGCCGAGGAGCCGAAGCCGTCGGTCTTCTTGATTGCGGGAGCGAGTGCCAGGACGTTTTGCATGTAGGCGTTCGACCGTAACAGCGTGTAGTCGAGTCCAGACGCAAGAATCCCAGTTTCGATCTCAGCATGCCAGCGCCGCCGGGCGATGGGAGAGTCTGCCGACGCGTCGCTCGTGACCTTGATGACCTGTTTGACACCTGCTCTCTTTGCGCTCTGCACGACGTTCAGCTCCTGAGCCGGAACGCCTGGGCTAACGAGCACCACGGTTGTGATCCCCTTCATCGCCTTATCGACGCTTGGCAACGAGTCTAAATTCCCCACGACAATCTCCGCTCCGATCTCTGCCAACGACTTTCCCTTCTTGGGGTCCCGAACCAGCACACGTACAGGCAATTCTTTCTGCCGCAGAAAGCGCACTGTTTCGGAACCGACCTTCCCAGCTGTTGTTACTAAAATCATGATTGGGTCCTCTCTGCCTATTAAGCGAGGCCGATCTGCTTCGCTTGCAGAGCGGCATTCCAGAAGGCGGCTATTTCGACGATCCGGTCGCCGTCCCACTTGACGGTCTGGACGAACTCGACATCGAACGCTTTTCCTGTCGGGGCGATCACCTTGCCGTCGGGGAGGGTCATCTCCCCGGTGAAGGTCCCTGTGTTGCGGGTGACAACGGTGATCCAGTCGCCGCTTCCGAATTGGATTGGGTATGGGTCGTTGTACACGTGGACATCGGGGAAGATGCGGAACATCTGCCTCATCGTCGCCGCATGCGCTGCCCGTCCGTAGATCGGCTCTGCGTTCCCTGTGACGTATGCGATCATGTCTGGATGGTGGACCGCGTCCATCGCGGCGAAGTCGCGGGCGTTGAAGGCGTCGTCGCCCTTCTTCATGAGCGCGAGCAGGTGTGCGGTTCGGTTGGTGTTGGGGATAGAGTAATTCTCGTTAGGAGAAATGGTTGACATTATTTTGTTTCCTCTCTGTTCATAGGGTGTTAAGCACGTTTCGCTTTCCTCCTTCGTGGAGGTGAAAGAAGCGAGGGTAGAACGCTTGGTTCACATCAACATAGCAAGTATGTACGATAGTAAGTGTTCGTACAAGTACGCAGTTTTTTGTGCTATACTTACAAAAAGAGAACTGTGAGAGAACAAGCAGGAGGAAATAATGGTTGAGCGAAAGTATGGGTGTGAGATAGAGGTACTCACAAGAGCGATTGGGGGTAAGTATAAGGCAGTCATCCTGTATCATCTAATGCATGGAACGAAACGCTTCAATGAACTTGGACGACTCATTCCTGATGCTTCTCAGCGGATGCTCACGCAACATCTTCGAGAGCTTGAACACGATGGCCTCCTCCATCGCGAGGTTTATAGAGAAGTGCCTCCGCGCGTCGAGTACTCACTGACTGAGCTTGGTCACACATTGAAGCCCTTGTTGGTGCAAATGCAAGGTTGGGCGAAGCAGCATATGACGAAAGAGGTAGCATCTTAGTATGCCTGGGCCTGGACAAAGCGCAAACCCTCTCTGACCACCTGGTCAAAATCAGCATGAAATCCAATCTTCTCAGTGTAAAAAGCCTTTGCGCGATCAACGTCTGAAACAGGTAGTATAACCAGTTCGAGTTTCATCTGCATGGTGTTCATCATTGCTTTCCTTTCTTTATGTATAACTGTTTATCTACTTCAAGTATAAGCTAGAAGGCGGACAGAAGCGACCCTCGTTTCGAGCTTTTTGTAGGGACCGATTCATCGCGTCCTCGTCGGCGATTGTAACGTCAGCAGGACGCGATGAATCGGTTCCTACGAAAAACGAATAAACCAAGAATTTGCTGATAACCGAAGGTTATTAGACGATGCGCGGTGTGAATGCTATCATGATGATCTATGCTATAAACATTAATCAACGAGGAGTCCTACCATGCAAATAGGCGTGACGTTTCCGCAGAACGAAATCGGGGCTGACCCTGCTGTACTGCGCGAGTATGCGCAAACGGTGGAGGGTTTGGGCTATAAGCATTTATTGGTGTATGACCATGTATTGGGGGCTGACCCGACAAATCGTCCTGGGTGGAAAGGCTACACAGAGAAAGACCTGTTCCATGAGCCATTTGTGCTTTTTGGCTATCTTGCGGCACTTACACAGCTTGAACTGGTAACAGGGGTGATTATTTTGCCGCAACGCCAGACGGCTCTTGTAGCGAAACAAGCGGCAGAGGTGGACGTGTTGACTGGCGGCAAATTGCGTCTCGGTATAGGTGTGGGCTGGAATCCAGTCGAGTATGAGGCTCTTGGTGAGGACTTTCATACGCGTGGACGTGTGATTGAGGAGCAAATCGAGGTGTTACATCTTCTATGGAGTCGTGAGGTGATCAGTTACAAGGGAAAATATCACACCATCACTGACGCAGGGCTGAATCCACTTCCTACTCATCGCTCAATTCCTATCTGGACAGGAGGTAGCGCGGATGTATTGCTCCGTCGCACCGCACGCCTCGCCGATGGTTGGTTTCCGCTTGGTCCACCCGATGATAGAATGCGTGAAACCGTAGAACGTCTTCGTAGCTACATTCAGGAAGCTGGACGCGAGCTAAGTGCCGTTGGTATCGAGGCACGCGTCAATGCCGATGATGGCAATGTTGATGAGTGGGTTCGTCAAACGCAGGCATGGTGCGAACTGGGGGCGACCCATATTTCGTTCAATACTATGAACGCTGGTTTCACATCGGTACAACAACATCTGGATGCATTACGTCGTTATAAAGAGGCCGTAGGCTAGATTAATTTGGAAATATCCTGACATGAAACGTCTGTAGGGGTCTAATTCATTACACCCTCGTGCCGATTCACCATGTGGCGGGACATATGAAACGGCGCATCAATCCTGGGAACGGAATCAAGGGCGACGAGGGTGTAATGAATTAGACTCCTACAGACGTTTCATGTCAGGATATTACAATAGCCCTCTATGCGCGATATCTTTACGATACTGCATACCTTCAAACTTTATATACTTCACGGCTTCATACGCCCTCTGCACCGCATCTTGCAAATCCACGCCGCGTGCCGTGACGCTGAGGACGCGTCCACCAGCTGTTACCAGCTTCCCATCCTTGAGCGCAGTTCCGGCGTGAAACACTTGCACACCCTCTAGCTTGTTGGCATCATCCACACCCGTTATGGGAATGCCCGAACGATAGGTACCAGGATAGCCGCTGGATGCAAGGGTGACGCAGACGGCTGAACCGGGATACCAGAGCGTGTCACGCTTGACAGGCAATATCTCGGCGAAGTTCAGGACATTGAGAATATCCTCCTTCATGAGGAGCATCATGGCCTGCGTTTCAGGGTCGCCAAAGCGCGTGTTATGTTCTAGCACCATTGGACCATCTTTGGTGAGCATCATGTTAGAATAGAGCACACCTGTAAAGTGTATGCCACGCGCTTGCAGTGCTTGTAGCGTGCTTGCGACAATGGTACGCCAAATCTGTGCCTCTTGCTCTTTCCCCACGAATGATAATGGCGCGAACGCTCCCATGCCACCAGTGTTTAGACCTTGATCATTGTCAAGAGCGCGTTTGTGGTCCTGTGTCAGTGTTAGAGGTAGATAATGGGTGCCATTACAAATCGCGGTGGCACTGATTTCATCACCCTCAAGGTAGTCTTCGATGACAACGCTATCGCCTGCGGCCCCGAACACACGGTCAATCATCATCTGTTTCAATGCATTCTGGGCTGTGAGCATATCGAGTGCGACAATCGCGCCTTTGCCAGCTGCGTTGCCATCAGCTTTGACAACGACAGGTACACCATGCTGTGCAAGGTAGGCAAAGGCTTCGTCCGCGTGGGTAAAGGTACGATGTTGTGCCGTTGCAATACCCGCCGAGGTCATCAGTTCTTTCGCGAAAGCTTTGCTACCCTCAAGTGCAGCACTCGCCATATCGGGTCCAAAGATACGTAGCCCGCGATGTTGAAAGACATCGACAATGCCCGCGACAAGTGGAACCTCTGGTCCGACAACGGTCAGGTCAATCGCGTTTTTCTCCGCAAATGTCGCGAGTTCTCCAAGTTGCGAGGTGCCAAGCGGCACAGACTCGGCAATATCCAGCATTCCAGGATTGCCAGGAGCCGCATAGATGCGCGTAACCTGCTGACTCTGTGCCAGCTTCCACACGAGGGCGTGTTCGCGCCCACCAGAACCGATGACCAATACGCGCATAATTGTGTGCTCCTCATATATTCACTAACAACGAATAGGGATACGAACGTCTGTAGGGGTCTAATTCTATTACACCCTCGTGGCGATCCACCTGTTTAAAGGACATATGAAACGTTTCATCAATCCTGTAGACAGAATCGATTGCCGACAAGGGTGTAATAGAATTAGACCCCTACGAGTGGTTCATTTCCTCATTCATTTATCAAATCGCATACTCACGCTCCAACGGAATGTTCCACCTTATTCCGTTCGCTCGGCATACTAATCTGTATTCTCTCTTGTGGATCGTAGGGCCAACCCTGTTTTTCCATACAACCGTAGCAAAATTCGCTATGCAGCATACTGACCGCCGTCTCGTCATCGGGTATCACAACTTGTTGTTGTGAGGCGGATGAAATAGCACGGCTCAAGCCTGCTGTGCTGAGGTAGCCGAGGCTATCGACACCGATATAGTCCGCGATCTCTTGTACCGTGCGTCCTGCGGCGATGAGTTCTGATTCTTGCGGAATATCGACTCCAAAGTAGCAGGGGTGGCGCATGGGCGGCGCACTTGAGCGCAGGTGAATCTCTTTCGCCCCCTGTCTACGCAGTGCTGAAGCGAGTCGCTTCATCGTATTGCCACGTACAATCGAGTCATCGACAATCACAAGACGTTTGCCCTCAACTTGTGGCTTGACGAAGTTGAATTTCAGGTCAATCTCCATTTGGCGTAGACGTTGATCGGGTTTGATAAAGGTGCGGTCGGCATAGCGATTTTTGATGATTGCCATACTGTAAGGCGTACCAGAGGCGGTAGCATAACCCAGTGCGGCAGGCACCGAAGAGTCAGGTACAGGCACAATCAAATCAGCCTCAACAGGATGTTCGTGTGCCAGTTCGCGCCCAAGTGCCTCACGCACCGTGTAGACATAGCGGTTGTTCAACCTGCTGGTCGCATCAGAAAAGTAGATATACTCAAAGACGCAAAGTGCCTGACGTGGTGATTTGACGAGTATTTCCGAATGCATCCCGTTTTCATCAATGGTGATGAGTTCTCCTGGCTCGACCTTGCGTACAAAGTCGCCACCGATACGGTCAATCGCGCATGATTCAGAGGCGACAACCCAGTTATCGCCAATCTTACCGAGGCATAAGGGGCGCATACCCCATGGGTCACGCATGGCGAACAGTTTGCCCTCGGCAAGAATAACGAGACTATACGAGCCGCGTAACTGTGGAAAAGTGGCAATCATGCGCTCACGTAGTGTCCGCCCCTCGGAACGCATCAGGAGTAAGGCAATCGCCTCGCTATCGGTTGTCGAGGCCAGCGTTTCCTGAGGAAATTGTGCGCGTAACTCGTCTCCATTCACAAGATTGCCGTTATGAGCAACCGCGATAGCTTCATAGACGCCATGACGCGCTCCCACTACGAATGGGCCAGCATTCTCAACACAACTTGAGCCAGTGGTCGAATAGCGGACATGCCCAATGCCGCAGCAAGAAACGGGTAAGCTCATACCAGAGTCGTTGAACACGTCGCGGACCTTCCCCATACCGACGCGGTGTGCAATCTGTCCATCGCTATCGTAGACCGCCATTCCCGCGCTCTCCTGCCCACGATGCTGCAATGCGGTAAGTGCTAACGTAATGTAACGTCGCACATCAATACTACTCTCGCTCTTCGTATAGATACCTACAACTCCACAAGCATCGTGTAGTCGCTCCATGCTCGTCTCCTCTCTTTGAATGAAATTATGTTTAAGAATTGAATGATTGCCATGTCGCGCATGCGCGACATGGCAATCATTCAATTCTTAAACATAATTTCATTCAAAGAGAGGAGACGAGCATGGAGCGACTACACGATGCTTGTGGAGTTGTAGGTATCTATACGAAGAGCGAGAGTAGTATTGATGTGCGACGTTACATTACGTTAGCACTTACCGCATTGCAGCATCGTGGGCAGGAGAGCGCGGGAATGGCGGTCTACGATAGCGATGGACAGATTGCACACCGCGTCGGTATGGGGAAGGTCCGCGACGTGTTCAACGACTCTGGTATGAGCTTACCCGTTTCTTGCTGCGGCATTGGGCATGTCCGCTATTCGACCACTGGCTCAAGTTGTGTTGAGAATGCTGGCCCATTCGTAGTGGGAGCGCGTCATGGCGTCTATGAAGCTATCGCGGTTGCTCATAACGGCAATCTTGTGAATGGAGACGAGTTACGCGCACAATTTCCTCAGGAAACGCTGGCCTCGACAACCGATAGCGAGGCGATTGCCTTACTCCTGATGCGTTCCGAGGGGCGGACACTACGTGAGCGCATGATTGCCACTTTTCCACAGTTACGCGGCTCGTATAGTCTCGTTATTCTTGCCGAGGGCAAACTGTTCGCCATGCGTGACCCATGGGGTATGCGCCCCTTATGCCTCGGTAAGATTGGCGATAACTGGGTTGTCGCCTCTGAATCATGCGCGATTGACCGTATCGGTGGCGACTTTGTACGCAAGGTCGAGCCAGGAGAACTCATCACCATTGATGAAAACGGGATGCATTCGGAAATACTCGTCAAATCACCACGTCAGGCACTTTGCGTCTTTGAGTATATCTACTTTTCTGATGCGACCAGCAGGTTGAACAACCGCTATGTCTACACGGTGCGTGAGGCACTTGGGCGCGAACTGGCACACGAACATCCTGTTGAGGCTGATTTGATTGTGCCTGTACCTGACTCTTCGGTGCCTGCCGCACTGGGTTATGCTACCGCCTCTGGTACGCCTTACAGTATGGCAATCATCAAAAATCGCTATGCCGACCGCACCTTTATCAAACCCGATCAACGTCTACGCCAAATGGAGATTGACCTGAAATTCAACTTCGTCAAGCCACAAGTTGAGGGCAAACGTCTTGTGATTGTCGATGACTCGATTGTACGTGGCAATACGATGAAGCGACTCGCTTCAGCACTGCGTAGACAGGGGGCGAAAGAGATTCACCTGCGCTCAAGTGCGCCGCCCATGCGCCACCCCTGCTACTTTGGAGTCGATATTCCGCAAGAATCAGAACTCATCGCCGCAGGACGCACGGTACAAGAGATCGCGGACTATATCGGTGTCGATAGCCTCGGCTACCTCAGCACAGCAGGCTTGAGCCGTGCTATTTCATCCGCCTCACAACAACAAGTTGTGATACCCGATGACGAGACGGCGGTCAGTATGCTGCATAGCGAATTTTGCTACGGTTGTATGGAAAAACAGGGTTGGCCCTACGATCCACAAGAGAGAATACAGATTAGTATGCCGAGCGAACGGAATAAGGTGGAACATTCCGTTGGAGCGTGAGTATGCGATTTGATAAATGAATGAGGAAATGAACCACTCGTAGGGGTCTAATTCTATTACACCCTTGTCGGCAATCGATTCTGTCTACAGGATTGATGAAACGTTTCATATGTCCTTTAAACAGGTGGATCGCCACGAGGGTGTAATAGAATTAGACCCCTACAGACGTTCGTATCCCTATTCGTTGTTAGTGAATATATGAGGAGCACACAATTATGCGCGTATTGGTCATCGGTTCTGGTGGGCGCGAACACGCCCTCGTGTGGAAGCTGGCACAGAGTCAGCAGGTTACGCGCATCTATGCGGCTCCTGGCAATCCTGGAATGCTGGATATTGCCGAGTCTGTGCCGCTTGGCACCTCGCAACTTGGAGAACTCGCGACATTTGCGGAGAAAAACGCGATTGACCTGACCGTTGTCGGACCAGAGGTTCCACTTGTCGCGGGCATTGTCGATGTCTTTCAACATCGCGGGCTACGTATCTTTGGACCCGATATGGCGAGTGCTGCACTTGAGGGTAGCAAAGCTTTCGCGAAAGAACTGATGACCTCGGCGGGTATTGCAACGGCACAACATCGTACCTTTACCCACGCGGACGAAGCCTTTGCCTACCTTGCACAGCATGGTGTACCTGTCGTTGTCAAAGCTGATGGCAACGCAGCTGGCAAAGGCGCGATTGTCGCACTCGATATGCTCACAGCCCAGAATGCATTGAAACAGATGATGATTGACCGTGTGTTCGGGGCCGCAGGCGATAGCGTTGTCATCGAAGACTACCTTGAGGGTGATGAAATCAGTGCCACCGCGATTTGTAATGGCACCCATTATCTACCTCTAACACTGACACAGGACCACAAACGCGCTCTTGACAATGATCAAGGTCTAAACACTGGTGGCATGGGAGCGTTCGCGCCATTATCATTCGTGGGGAAAGAGCAAGAGGCACAGATTTGGCGTACCATTGTCGCAAGCACGCTACAAGCACTGCAAGCGCGTGGCATACACTTTACAGGTGTGCTCTATTCTAACATGATGCTCACCAAAGATGGTCCAATGGTGCTAGAACATAACACGCGCTTTGGCGACCCTGAAACGCAGGCCATGATGCTCCTCATGAAGGAGGATATTCTCAATGTCCTGAACTTCGCCGAGATATTGCCTGTCAAGCGTGACACGCTCTGGTATCCCGGTTCAGCCGTCTGCGTCACCCTTGCATCCAGCGGCTATCCTGGTACCTATCGTTCGGGCATTCCCATAACGGGTGTGGATGATGCCAACAAGCTAGAGGGTGTGCAAGTGTTTCACGCCGGAACTGCGCTCAAGGATGGGAAGCTGGTAACAGCTGGTGGACGCGTCCTCAGCGTCACGGCACGCGGCGTGGATTTGCAAGATGCGGTGCAGAGGGCGTATGAAGCCGTGAAGTATATAAAGTTTGAAGGTATGCAGTATCGTAAAGATATCGCGCATAGAGGGCTATTGTAATATCCTGACATGAAACGTCTGTAGGAGTCTAATTCATTACACCCTCGTCGCCCTTGATTCCGTTCCCAGGATTGATGCGCCGTTTCATATGTCCCGCCACATGGTGAATCGGCACGAGGGTGTAATGAATTAGACCCCTACAGACGTTTCATGTCAGGATATTTCCAAATTAATCTAGCCTACGGCCTCTTTATAACGACGTAATGCATCCAGATGTTGTTGTACCGATGTGAAACCAGCGTTCATAGTATTGAACGAAATATGGGTCGCCCCCAGTTCGCACCATGCCTGCGTTTGACGAACCCACTCATCAACATTGCCATCATCGGCATTGACGCGTGCCTCGATACCAACGGCACTTAGCTCGCGTCCAGCTTCCTGAATGTAGCTACGAAGACGTTCTACGGTTTCACGCATTCTATCATCGGGTGGACCAAGCGGAAACCAACCATCGGCGAGGCGTGCGGTGCGACGGAGCAATACATCCGCGCTACCTCCTGTCCAGATAGGAATTGAGCGATGAGTAGGAAGTGGATTCAGCCCTGCGTCAGTGATGGTGTGATATTTTCCCTTGTAACTGATCACCTCACGACTCCATAGAAGATGTAACACCTCGATTTGCTCCTCAATCACACGTCCACGCGTATGAAAGTCCTCACCAAGAGCCTCATACTCGACTGGATTCCAGCCCACACCTATACCGAGACGCAATTTGCCGCCAGTCAACACGTCCACCTCTGCCGCTTGTTTCGCTACAAGAGCCGTCTGGCGTTGCGGCAAAATAATCACCCCTGTTACCAGTTCAAGCTGTGTAAGTGCCGCAAGATAGCCAAAAAGCACAAATGGCTCATGGAACAGGTCTTTCTCTGTGTAGCCTTTCCACCCAGGACGATTTGTCGGGTCAGCCCCCAATACATGGTCATACACCAATAAATGCTTATAGCCCAAACCCTCCACCGTTTGCGCATACTCGCGCAGTACAGCAGGGTCAGCCCCGATTTCGTTCTGCGGAAACGTCACGCCTATTTGCATGGTAGGACTCCTCGTTGATTAATGTTTATAGCATAGATCATCATGATAGCATTCACACCGCGCATCGTCTAATAACCTTCGGTTATCAGCAAATTCTTGGTTTATTCGTTTTTCGTAGGAACCGATTCATCGCGTCCTGCTGACGTTACAATCGCCGACGAGGACGCGATGAATCGGTCCCTACAAAAAGCTCGAAACGAGGGTCGCTTCTGTCCGCCTTCTAGCTTATACTTGAAGTAGATAAACAGTTATACATAAAGAAAGGAAAGCAATGATGAACACCATGCAGATGAAACTCGAACTGGTTATACTACCTGTTTCAGACGTTGATCGCGCAAAGGCTTTTTACACTGAGAAGATTGGATTTCATGCTGATTTTGACCAGGTGGTCAGAGAGGGTTTGCGCTTTGTCCAGGCCCAGGCATACTAAGATGCTACCTCTTTCGTCATATGCTGCTTCGCCCAACCTTGCATTTGCACCAACAAGGGCTTCAATGTGTGACCAAGCTCAGTCAGTGAGTACTCGACGCGCGGAGGCACTTCTCTATAAACCTCGCGATGGAGGAGGCCATCGTGTTCAAGCTCTCGAAGATGTTGCGTGAGCATCCGCTGAGAAGCATCAGGAATGAGTCGTCCAAGTTCATTGAAGCGTTTCGTTCCATGCATTAGATGATACAGGATGACTGCCTTATACTTACCCCCAATCGCTCTTGTGAGTACCTCTATCTCACACCCATACTTTCGCTCAACCATTATTTCCTCCTGCTTGTTCTCTCACAGTTCTCTTTTTGTAAGTATAGCACAAAAAACTGCGTACTTGTACGAACACTTACTATCGTACATACTTGCTATGTTGATGTGAACCAAGCGTTCTACCCTCGCTTCTTTCACCTCCACGAAGGAGGAAAGCGAAACGTGCTTAACACCCTATGAACAGAGAGGAAACAAAATAATGTCAACCATTTCTCCTAACGAGAATTACTCTATCCCCAACACCAACCGAACCGCACACCTGCTCGCGCTCATGAAGAAGGGCGACGACGCCTTCAACGCCCGCGACTTCGCCGCGATGGACGCGGTCCACCATCCAGACATGATCGCATACGTCACAGGGAACGCAGAGCCGATCTACGGACGGGCAGCGCATGCGGCGACGATGAGGCAGATGTTCCGCATCTTCCCCGATGTCCACGTGTACAACGACCCATACCCAATCCAATTCGGAAGCGGCGACTGGATCACCGTTGTCACCCGCAACACAGGGACCTTCACCGGGGAGATGACCCTCCCCGACGGCAAGGTGATCGCCCCGACAGGAAAAGCGTTCGATGTCGAGTTCGTCCAGACCGTCAAGTGGGACGGCGACCGGATCGTCGAAATAGCCGCCTTCTGGAATGCCGCTCTGCAAGCGAAGCAGATCGGCCTCGCTTAATAGGCAGAGAGGACCCAATCATGATTTTAGTAACAACAGCTGGGAAGGTCGGTTCCGAAACAGTGCGCTTTCTGCGGCAGAAAGAATTGCCTGTACGTGTGCTGGTTCGGGACCCCAAGAAGGGAAAGTCGTTGGCAGAGATCGGAGCGGAGATTGTCGTGGGGAATTTAGACTCGTTGCCAAGCGTCGATAAGGCGATGAAGGGGATCACAACCGTGGTGCTCGTTAGCCCAGGCGTTCCGGCTCAGGAGCTGAACGTCGTGCAGAGCGCAAAGAGAGCAGGTGTCAAACAGGTCATCAAGGTCACGAGCGACGCGTCGGCAGACTCTCCCATCGCCCGGCGGCGCTGGCATGCTGAGATCGAAACTGGGATTCTTGCGTCTGGACTCGACTACACGCTGTTACGGTCGAACGCCTACATGCAAAACGTCCTGGCACTCGCTCCCGCAATCAAGAAGACCGACGGCTTCGGCTCCTCGGCTGGCAAGGGGCGCATGGGCATGATCGATGTCCGAGATGTAGCCGCAGTGACCGCCGAGATTGCTGCTTCACCCATCTCGCATATCGGAAAGATATACAAACTCACCGGCCCAGCACTGATCACCTATTCCGATGTGGCGGCGACACTCTCAAAGGTACTCGGTCGCCCGATCAGCTACCAGGAGCTGAGCTTCGAGGAGGACAAGAACGCGATGATTCATGCTGGCCTCCCTAAAGAGGTAGCCGAGATGAACGCTCAGTTCTTCGGCATGGTCGCCGATGGCGACGCTAGCTGGCTCAGCGAGGATGTGCCATTACTCCTCGGTCGCCCGGCACGCTCCTTCGAAGAGTTTGCCACCGACTACGCTTCCACATTTTGCTAATGGATAGTGTATCGTTTCCATTGTTTAGGGAATTATCTCATTTGAGGGTGGGAAGATGTTGAATGGCAGGATCACCTTTGCGGAAGCCCCAGCGTGATAAGAGTCGATGTCAAATGCATCCTATTCAAGCGTACATTCTCATGTAGGTATAATAGCAGGCAAAGGTACAATATGGCGCGTAGACTTTCGTAATGTGTAGGTTGCGGTTTTCAGTATTTCAATTTAACGATACGTATATTCACAACGGACGCCACAAGGGGCTACCCTACTATACACCATATGCCGCACGCTAAGAACGTCGTATAGTAGGG
>CAXTWV010000118.1:0-7497 GCA_964248005.1 uncultured Ktedonobacteraceae bacterium
GTACGTATCGTGTCGCGTCCATCCATGAGCCAGACGTTGAGATTGAATGAGGATTGATATCAATGCAATTCAAATACACGCAACAGAAAACAACGGACGCCCACAAGGGGCTACCCTACTATACACGACGTGCAGAGCACGCATGGTCGTATAGTAGGGTAGCCCCTTGTGGGCGTCCGTTGTGTAAAAATATACGCTTTATTTGAAATGTATTGGGATTAAATCTATCTATTAAGAAGGAGCATATATGTCGGAACCGCTTGTGGTATGTGATAATTTGGTCAAAATTTATAAAGTTGCCGATCTCGAAGTTGTGGCCTTGCAGGGGTTAGACCTGGAAGTGGCGGCGGGCGAGATGATTTCGATTGTCGGGGCCTCTGGCTCAGGCAAAAGCACATTGCTGAATATTTTGAGTGGATTGGATGTGCCAAGCGCGGGCAGTTGCGTTGTGGATGGCAATGATTTGACGCGTTTGGGGCAGGGACAGAGGATTAACTATCGTCGCTTTATCGTAGGGCAGATATGGCAGCAGAGTGGGCGCAACCTTTTACCAGAGTTGAGTGCCGCCGCGAATGTTGAACTGCCACAAATGCTTAGTGGCGTTGGGTCAACAAAGCGTAGCAAGCGAGCACAAGAACTTCTCGAATTGGTCGGGCTAGGCACGATGGGGAAAAAACGCCCCTTTCAACTCTCTGGCGGCGAGCAACAACGTGCCGCCATCGCCGTTGCACTCGCGAATGAACCAAAGGTGCTGCTTGCCGACGAGCCAACGGGCGAACTTGACTCGGTGACAGCCGCCGAGGTACTCCACCTCATGCGTGACCTGAATCGTAGGCTAGGCTTGACCATCATCACCGTCACACATGACCCCGCCATCGCAGCCGAGGTTGACCGCACCATCGCCATCCGTGATGGACGTACCAGTACGGAGACGATACGGCGCGAGAATGTATCAGAAGTGGTTAACCCCAATGTCCTTGCCGCCAGTGCAGTGATTGGTCTCTCAAGCGAGACACACCGCGAATCTATTTTGATTGACCGTGCGGGTCGTTTACAATTGCCAAAAGAGGCCGTTGAGAATATCGCGTTTAATGGACGTGCCGAGGTGCGTATCGCTGGAGACCATGTTGAATTGTGGCCCATTCTTGACGAAACAAATGGTACGCTTGAAGGACAGAGAGGGGAACGCGCATGAAATCTGTGGCAGAGATAGAGGTTTCGACAATCGCGGAGATGCAAGAGGTGACACGAGAGTTTCGCTCTGGCGCAGGTGTCGTGCAAGCATTGCGTGGTATCACAATGCGTGTACAGCCAGGGGAGTTTGTCGCGCTCCGAGGTCGTTCTGGTTCGGGCAAAACAACACTCTTGAATATCCTGGTCGGGTTAGATAGTCCGACACAAGGCGTTGTGAGGGTCCTTGAGCGTGATCTGAGCAAGATGAATGAGAGCGAACGTGCCCGTTTACGACGCGAAAGCATTGGTATCATGTTCCAGAACGCGCACCTGTTTCCTTCGCTCACTGCACAGGAGAATGTCGAAATCCCCTTGCGTCTCGCACGTATGCCATCGGCACAACGCACAAAGCAGGCACGCGAAGCCTTAGAGCATGTGGGACTCGGCAAACGCGCTCATCATCGTGGTTTGGAGCTTTCGGGCGGCGAGCAACAGCGTGTAGCATTGGCGCGAGCACTCGTGCATCAACCACGCTTCATCGTCGCGGACGAGCCAACAGGCAACCTCGACTCGCTTACAGGTCGTGATATTACCAAGTTGTTACGCGATATCACACACAACACAAGAATAGGAATGCTTGTCGCGACACACGACCCTGTATTCGTCGCCTCCGCCGACCGTGTGTTACAAATACAGGATGGAAGGATTGCGGAATGAGATGAGATGTAGGGGTCTAATTCATTACACCCTCGTTCGGCCTGTGGTGTGCGACGAGGGTGTAATGAATTAGACCCCTACATCTCATCTATAACACAAATGTCATCAAATCTCGTCCTACCACAATCGTTCCCTCGTATCTGTCCGCAACGGCTTGTGTTTGCAATTGCCTGGCGTCAAGTTCGCGGTACAGATGTGAACAGACGATGGTTTTGGCTTGTGATGCTACTGCAAGCGAGACAATCTCGTTGTCTTCGATGTGACCGGAGTCGATGACGGCAAGGTCCACGCCGTGTAGAAAATTTATCTCTTGTGGATGAAAATAGGAGTCACCAGTGAGAGCGTAGGTCTTGTCGTTGTAGGTGAAGCGCAAGCCGTGATTTCCTGCTGGCGGCAAACTGATGAACTCGAAGGCGCGGGTGTCAATCATGAAGTGCTCTTCTGTGATTTCGTGTATGATCAGTGCGTAGGTAGGTTGCTCAAAAGAACTACGTCCAAAGATACGTATATACCCATCAATCAATGTATGCGTTCCCTTTGGACCGTAGATATGTAGGTCGGTACGACGTTGATTTTTACGCGACCATGCACCTGCTTGTAAGAGTGGAATCAAGTCCGAGACGTGATCGGGGTGGAAGTGCGAAAGCACGACATGTTGCAGGGTGTTTGGATGCACGCCCACATCCAAAAGCCGTTGTACAACGCCATGTCCACAATCAAAAAGAATAGGCGTCCCATCGAATTCGAGTAGGACGCTTGATGCACGGCGTTCGTGTTCAATTTGACATGTTCCGGTTCCCAGGAGGGTTAACATACTCATATTTTATATAAACGACCAATCTCCATATTCGCCAGTGTGCTGCCCATTCGACGTATTTATTATATAAAATTGACCAGCCATACCGCCACCAGTTTTAATATGACCTTGAAAAAGTATGTGTGTCCCACGACCAGTCATCTCAACGGTAAACGTAATACTTCCATCAGTGCCAACCGTTCCAACAAACGGACCAGTGAGACCGAGGCAGTTGCAAGAACCCTGTATCTTCCCTTTATTTTGTTGAATGTTGCTAAGAGAAGAATTTATTGAGTTCCCATTTAAGTAATCATGCATGGTTCCCTGATATGCAGGGGCTAGCGTTGGATAGGGAGACTGATCGACTGTTGGCGTAGCGGTAGGCAATGCAGGTAATACAGTGGGAATGTTTTTTGCGACAGCAGGATGCGGTATGTGCGCGATAAATGTCGCGATGCTGGCACCTAGTGCTAGCAAGAGAATCAATACTCCCAGCACGGCAACGATGGTGTTTCGTCGCTTCTCTTTTTGCACGATCTGACGTTGTTCTGCCAGAGTCATCGGTGCGACATTCTTTTTGACACGTACTATGCGTGATGAAGATGATACAAGCTTATCGGTTGTGTCATTCCCACCAGTCAAACCGCTTGTTGTATTAGTTCCCTCTGCCGTATCGCTCTCTTTCGCCGTACTCGCTACTGCATCACTCACCTTGACCGTAATTTTCCTGGCTTCTTTTGCTTGCACGTTCACTTCGGTCCAAAACTCGTCGATGGTGGCAAAGCGATCATTAAAAGCAGGACTCATAGCACGACTGATAGCGTTGCTCACGCCAAGCGGCAGGGATGGCTCTAATTCATGTGCAGGTTTCAGAGGATCACTATGTTGCTTGCCTGTTACACGTGCAAGAGCATCAACAGGAATAGTACCAGTAAGTAGGGTATATAAGGTTGCACCGAGACCATAAACATCCGTGCGAATGTTTGTTCCCCCACCATATTGCTCAAGTGCGGCATAACCCGGTGTGCCATGACGGATAACCGTTGTTGTACCATCATTGGTGTACTCTTTCGCAATACCAAAGTCAACCAGGAGTGCATCTCCACCTTTTGTAGGTACAATAATATTGGCTGGCTTGATATCGCGATGTAAAATAGGTGGTTCACGATGATGCAAATAACTGAGGGCCGCAACAATAGGCGTGAGCAAGGCAAGCACAAAATGGAGTGGAAAGCGTTGGTCAGGTTGCTCTTTTCGGCGTGCCTCAAGGTCTTGTCCCTCTATGTAATCCATCAGGATATAGACCCGTCTTAGCCTCTCGTTCTCAAACACACGATAAACACGCGGTAACGCTTCATGGTCGAGACGCATCAAGACTTCAGCTTCAAACGCAAAATGATCACGCTCTGTTTTGTCAGGGTCAATGAGTTCTTTTAACGCGAAATAGTCCTGCTTGTTACGTCTGTCTTGCACTAAGTACACCGCACCCGAACCACCCTTCCCCAACAACTCTTCTACGGTATAACGATCTCCATTGACGTTACGCACAATAGAGCCAATAGGAAGTATTATTTGTTCTTTTTGTACCTGTTGTACCTGTTGCATTTCATTTCCAATACATATGACTTGTGTAACTCACATTATATTATACGCAATTATAATGACAATTTGTTCATCTGTAAAGCTCACTAGTACAAATTTCTATAGATTTTCTTTCGATTTTCACCGAAATAGACAAAATATAGTCTATTTAATTCATTTTCGTCTCCCAATTCGGTGTTTGCTTCGTTACAATAAATAGCTACCTATTTACATGTATGTATTATTGTTGTTCTATTGTCTACGCAATTTGGAGGGTGCAGCAATGAAACTTTTCTCACGTTCAAAGTTCGTTCTGCCTTGTATGGTCATTTTCGCCATCATCTCGGCTCTCTTTCTCGTTTTTAGTGTGTCACTCTATTCAGCGAAGGCCGATAGTCCTTCATATGTCCGTGTTATTCATGCTTCACCTGATATCGGCACAGCAACCGTCTTTGTCGATGGAAACATGTTGCTGAATAACTTCCAATTTGGTACAGTTACACCTTATGCAGCTATACCAGCGGGACCACACAAAGTACAAGTTGGCTTAATCGGTACCGGCCCAGGTGCGGCAACCATCACCCAGACTATCCAGGTGCAACCCGGCATCCCCTATACGGTTGCGGCACTCGGCACGGCGGCAACGGGTTTCTCGTTGCAGGTTTTTATTGACAATAATTTAGTGGTCAGCGGAAGTGCTAAGGTACGCGTGTATCATCTCTCTCCCGGCACTGGTACCGTGAATATCACTGCTGACGGCAGTACGCTCGTGAATGGCCTTGCCTACCCGCAGGCAAGTGGCTATCTCTCAGAGCCTTCAGGTGCATGGAGTGCGGATGTCAGCGCTCCTGCTAGCAACACAACCCTCCCAGTTTCAGCCACTCTTGGCACCAATACGGTCACGAGCGTATTCGCCATCGGTCTGCTCAACGGTACTCCAAAAATACAGTTTGTCTCGGCACAAGTTAACGGACTCCCTGGTGTTCCAGGAACAGGTTCTGATCCAAACTATCGTGCCCCACGTGATTTTGTACAGCCAGCCATATCATGGTTGCCAGAACTCATTCTGTTGCTGCTCACTGGCGGGTTCATCTTCTTTCGTATGAAACGTTTGCGCCGTTCGTAGTGTTCTTTTTCAGAACAAAAAAGATGGCATACCATTTCTGGTATGCCATCTTTTTTGTGGCCGCGACCATGTATTATCTATGCATCATCACGAGCAACATTGCCGCAAAGAATTGGATCGTATCCAGTTTGCGTTGAAAGATTGGTAGAGAAGTGTACGTTGACATCCCATCCATAGGCTGGAATAGAGTCAACATCCTTAAAGGTTACTGTTTTATTCGCTACACCATTTCCATTCGCCACAAGTGGTGACAAATCGTATAGCACTTGCTTTGTATAGAAACAGTCACCAGCATGAATGTGAGCTGCATGTTTACTGTAAGCCGCTAAACCCGTTACGATAATGTGTACTGTTAGTTTGCCATCCTTCAAACTTAGGGTTGTGAAACCGAAGGAATGTTGATTTGGGTCTGGTGTGGGACCAAGCGCGGTCAATACATCGGAGGAGTACGACGGGTTAGAAACAACACCACACGAAATCGCATAGGCTTGGTTTGGCGTGTTTAATGTAGGCCCATTGTGGACGTTGATGTACCAGCCACTTGCTGGAATACCAGCGTGCGAGAGATGAATAACGGTTGTGACAGATGCCTGACCCTTTTCATTCGCGACAACATTCTTTAATGGGTAGAGAATAGCACCATTGCTAGCACAACTGTTGCCAGCGTGGATATGCGCGGGATGGGTACTGTTCGGGGCTAAACCAGTTAACGAGATTGATACGGTAAGCTCATAACCGTATGAGCCAACGTGTAGATCAGCGGTACCAGTTGGTGTATGTTGCAAATCGGCACGTGCATTCACTGTACTTGTTGCAAATACATTTGTTGCGGTTGCTCCCCCTGCGACCATCAAGAGCAAGATAGAAATGCTCGCGATAGTGGCTTGCACGACACGGGAGTGGATAAAGAAGCCCTTACGCATGTTTGTTACTTCCCTCTTCTATATAAACAGTGGTTACATAACTCCATTTGTTATGCAACCATATAGTAACTTGAGAAGAGGAACAGAAACAAGGGAACTAGATTAGAATTTACTTATAACTTGTACATTGTGGTTACATATTTTGAATATCTCTACAAATTAGAGATAAGATACGATGTGCTGTACAGAAGTATTCGGGGAAGGCAAGCTGTTTTTTGGGTAGCATGTAAGGGAAAGAGAAGCAAAAAAGCATAACCGCTTGCATCAAAGCCGTAATTTTGGTATGCTTAGTAGTAAGGACTAGTATACTATTATCAAGTGTTCACGCATATTATCTAATTATCCTCGGAGGAGACTTATGGATACTTCTCTTCAACGTGCCGATCTCACTGCGGAAGAGGTCAATACATCCCTCACGGCTCATAATGAGGAGCCTGTGGAGGAAGAGCATCATATACATCTGCCAAATCCTAGTTTATGGCCTTTTATCCTGAGTGCCGCCATCTTGATTACGGTAATTGGCATCATATTTTTCCCAGCAAACCCCTGGCTCACAGTTGTCGGTGCTCCTCTGGTGATCATAGGGATTCTCGGTTGGGCACTCGAAGACCCAATGAGTGGTGTAAGTGATACACAGGCCGAGCTTTCCGCGCGGTATGCCACCATAAAACCTGAAGCGATACTGGACATGGCGCGAGGTATCGTTGATAGTACAGTGACGGTCAGTAGTACGGCGTATAGCACCCATCCTGTGCGTGTCGAGATCGACGATATTAAGGGCGAAAGTGTTGTACTGGCTCTTTATGGAAAAGTGGAGTTAGAGGCACAACGCGATGCAGTAGAAGCCGCGCTATGGGAGTTACCGAAAGTTAGCAATGTGCTTAACTTCATTGTCGCGGAAGACTCAATTTTAAGAGCAGCCAACGCGAAGCTTGATGAACTCAACTCGAAAGGCAAGCTCAAAGGGTCGAATAACATCTCGGTACTTGTCGAGAATTATATCCTCCACCTCTACGGTGATGTACCAAACAATGATATGAAGGTGATGCTTGAGCGTGAGTTGATTGGTGTTTCAGGTGTAAGGGTCGTGGTCAACCACATCGGCCTCAATGAAGACATTCCTGGTAACCTCGGCAAAACCCGCAACAAGATTTAATAAAACTGTACACAGAGAATACGAC